>JAIXVM010000126.1 GCA_027482995.1 Hyphomonadaceae bacterium
CCACTCAGGCGCCGCGCAAACCTTCATCACGCTGGCCGATGGCACGCAGCTGCCTTGCCGCCAGACCGACATGTCCCTGACCGGAGCCGCCTTCGAGGCGCTCGGCGCTTTGCCCTTCGTCGGAGACCGTGTGCAGACTGAATACCTTCCCGCCGAAGTCGTCCGCGTCGCAGGCCGCACCTTTGCCGTCCGTTATCTTCGCGGTGCCGAAGCGGCCAAAGGGTGAGCATGCGCGCGCGCCCCCGCATCGACCGCGTGCTGCCGGGCCACGGCGCCCGCCCCAAGGCAGACAGCACGCTCAACCTCGCAGACCTCGACCCCGCTGTCTGGCACATTCTCAGCCGAGACCAGGCGCATGGCCCGTTCACGCTTGGTCAGATGCAGGCCTTCGCCGACGCCGGCAAGATCGGCCCCTTGACCCGAATCTCTGCCGGAAACGGCGAGTCTTTCCTTCCTGCCCTTGATCACGCGCCGCTGCGCGGACGCATTGAGGCGGCGATGGAGGCCCGCGCGGCGCGCCGCGCCGAAGCTTCGAACTACGTCATCGTCTCGGGAGACGGCGGCGTGCTCAGCCTCGCCGTCCGCGCCGCGCTGAACGCTTTCGGGCAGCTGACCGAACCGCTGCCGGGAACCTTCATCCTGCGCTCCGATCATCCTTTCAGCGACGTTCGCCGCGCGCTGGCAGCCGCTGCGCCGGAAGCGGCCCAGTACCTGATCTTCGAGTCCCGCGAGGCCCGCCTCGGCTGGTCCGGCCTGCCGCCCGTCGCCGCGGCATCGATCCGCGCGGTCTGGGATGCGCCGCTTAATCCGCCCACGGACTAAACAACGCCGCCGGCCCCGGCGTTACCCGATTTTCTTCAACCGTGCCTGGTGCTTCTGCCAGTTCTCCACATAGTGCAGCGCCGACAAGCGAATCATCTGCACCTGCTGCGGCGAAACTTCCTTCACCACTTTCCCCGGGGCACCCATCACGAGGGAGTTGTCCGGAATTTCCTTGCCTTCGGAGATCAGAGAATTGGCGCCGATGATGCAGTTCCGGCCGATCTTCGCGCGGTTCAGGATCGTCGAGCCCATGCCGATCAGCGTATCATCCCCGATCGTGCAGGCATGCAGGATCACCCGGTGGCCCACGGTCACGTTCGCGCCGATCGTGATGGGATAGCCGATATCCGTGTGCAGAACACTCAGGTCCTGGATGTTCGAGTTCTCGCCGACGATGATCGGGTCGTTGTCGCCGCGCAGTACGCAGCCATACCAGACCGACGCATTCTCCTTCAGCACCACCCGGCCCATCACCTCGGCGCTGTCCGCCACCCAGTAATTCCCGCTTCCCGGCAGCTCCGGCCTAGCCCCGTCCAGCTCGTAAATCGCCATATCCCTGCCCTCTCATTTCGACTGCGTAATGTCACTTAACCGTCCGATAACGGTGCTATTCTATAAGGGTTGTAGATTCGGAGAGGCAATGGCCGTTTACGTGCCCATTCATCCCTCACCGCCGGAAGCCCTGCTTCCGGACGCTGGTGGCCCGCCTCATGCGTGTGCCCCCGCCCTTTCCACCCTTTCGCCGAGCCGCTGCGCATTTCCGCCAGCGGCTTTTTTCATGCCCGCAGCCAAGGAGGCCTCCCATGGGTAAACGTAACGCCGTCAAGCGCCTGAAGTCCGCACAGGATGTGCGCGCCTCAAGCTGGAACAACGAGCCGGTACGCAGCAAGGGAGCGCATCTGCAAATGATCGAGGGCGGCCGGGGCTGGCACCCGGACGACGCCGACGAGGTCCGCAACGAAATCCCGCACGAGCGCACCCAGCGCTACCAGAAGACGATCAAGCCGCGGTCTGAAAACCAGGCCCAGCTGATGAACGCGATGGACAGCCACGCCCTCGTCTGCGCCCTCGGCCCGGCCGGCACCGGCAAGACCTACCTTGCCATCGTGAAGGCCGTCGAAGCCCTGCAGAAGGGCAAGGTCTCGAAGATCATCCTGTCGCGCCCCGCCGTCGAAGCGGGCGAGCAGCTCGGCTTCCTGCCCGGCGGTATGGAAGACAAGCTCGCGCCCTACCTGCGCCCGCTCTACGACGCGCTCGCCGACCGCCTCTCGCCCGCCCAGCTCAAGCACATGCTCGCGGAAGGCGTCATCGAGATCGCCCCGATCGGCTTCATGCGCGGCCGTACACTGAACAATGCCTTCGTGGTGATCGACGAAGCGCAGAACTGCACCTATACGCAGCTCAAGATGCTGCTCACCCGCCTCGGTTGGCACTCCACGATGGTCATCACCGGCGACCCCGGCCAGACCGACCTCTCGCCGGAATTCTCCGGCCTCGCCAAAGCCGCCGAACGCCTCGAGAAACTCTCCGGCGCCGCGGTCATCAAGCTCGAAGCGGCCGACGTGGTGCGCCACCCGCTGGTCGCAGAAATGCTGGACGTTCTGTAGGCAGAATAAAATGACGGGTGCATTGCGGCGAGCGCGTCGCAATGCACTCGGTCTTACGCTAACGGATGGGCGACCGGATCAAGCCGTCAAGCGACGGCGTATCGCGCCTGACCTGCAGTTTCGACGCCGACGATATCGCGCAACGGTCCTGGGCGGCCGAAATAATACCCTTGCAGCTGCTTGCACCCCGTCGCCCTGAGCGTCGCAGCGAGCGCCTCCGTCTCGACGCCTTCCACTACGACGCTGACATTGAGCCCCCGGGCCATCTGAATGAGCCCTGAAATGAGGAACCCGGCATTCGGGTCGTGCTCAAGGCGCTTGGTCAGTGAACGGTCGATCTTGACGCAGCTGAAACCGAAGGACTGCAGATAGGCAATGCTGGTGAACCCGGTGCCAAAATCGTCGAGCGCAAAACTGACGCCGAGGTCCCGCAGCGTCTCGATGGCCAGCGAGGCACGTTCCGGATAGTCGATCAGGTGGCGCTCGGTAATCTCAAGCTGCAACCGTTTCGGCGGAAAGCCCGTCAGCAACAGGATCTGCTGCACATGCTTGCAGAAGTCGGGATTGTTGAACTGCGTCGGCGATACGTTGACGCTCAGGTTCAGGTCGCGAATGTCGCGGGTCTCGCGGCAGGCCCGCTCCAGCACATACATTCCCAAGGCTTGAATGGTGCCGCTGCCTTCGGCAATCCCGATGAATTCATCCGGGCTCAGAGGACCGCCCGGTCGTCCCGGCCACCGCACCAGAGCCTCGACACAGCTGACCGATCCGGTCAGGGTTTCCACAATCGGCTGGTAGACGACATTGAACTCGCTGCGCCCGAGGCCATCGGCAATTTCCTGCTCGATCTGGTGGCGCCACATCTTTCCTTCGTCGAGCGCCTTGTCAAAAAGCTGAATGCTGTTCTTGCCGTTCGCCTTGACCGCATACATCGCTGTATCGGCCTGACGGAGCAGCTCGAACGGCGCAATCATCCCGTCAGCGTCGACGGAAATCCCGATGCTCGCGCCGATCTGGAACTGTCGGCCGAGAATGGTCACCGGTCGCGTCAGGCGCTCCAGCGCTTCGGCGGCAAACCGCTTTGCATCCTCGCCCGCGCCCTCCCCTTCGATCAACAGCGCAAACTCGTCACCGCCCATGCGCACCAGCATCGAATGCTCGCTGCGCAGCGAATTGAGCGTGCGTCCAACTTCCGTGATCAGATGATCTCCGAACTGGTGGCCATGGAAGTCATTGATGACCTTGAACCCGTCGAGATCAATGAACACCATCGCCAGCTGCCCGGGCTCGCGAGACTGCACGTCCGCGATCTTCTCGAGGCGGGACAGCAGCGCGCGCCGGTTCGGAAGGCTGCTCAGCGCGTCCGTGAATGCAATCCGCCGGTTCTCGTCACTGAGCTTCTGGGTCTCGAGATGCCTCTGCCGAAGACTGTACTGTGAACGAATGAGCTTCGAGAACGTGCTGTTATACTTGTAAAGGATGAAGACCATGCCCCCGGCGACCAGCGTCAGCATCACCGCTTCGGGCACCATCTGCCCGTCATCCATGACCAAGAAATAGACAAGAAACATAGCCGTCGCGACGGTTGCAACGGATAGCGCAGCGGAGCGAAGCGGGAAAAGGCAGAACACGGCACTAATCTGCGTCAGCGCAAGGAAGAAGGTGAGGTGCGATTTTGTCTGCGAGTCACCGTGCGGATAGAGCAGGAAGGTCCAGACCGTAAACGCGACCGTGAGCACGATGGCCAGGACGCCGGTCGTTCGGATATGACCGATTATCTCCGCGTCCGAAAACGTGGTCTGGCTGTTCCGGGTCCACCAGGATCCCCGCGCGAAAGCGACCGCGCAAAGGACGACGGGAAACACGCTGCTCAACCACGGACTCGCATGATCGCGGTAGGTGAACGCCACCGCGACCGCATTCCACGAAATGATGAAGTACATCAGCGGAATCTGATGCACGAACTCCCGGAACTGGGCCCGGCAAAGGTCCATGTCACCGGTCTGCAGCCGGTACTGGTCCACAAGCGTGGCCAATGCTCGCTTCAATGTCAGCACAGCGCAGAACTCTTCGGTTACCCCAGACTCCGTTGATCCTACTGCCAACTCAAGAAGTTGGGGTTTGGGTAATCGTTGAAGTTTGATCCATCCGGACAACGTCTTCAGGACGAAACGCGGGGCTTCCTGTCCATCTTCAGCGCTTCGAAACGCCATCCCGGTTGTCACCCTGACAAGGTGTCGTTAACTCCTCCCCATGAAAACCTACGCCTCCTTTGACGGCACCACGATCAGCTATCACGAGCTCGGCACGGGCCCCGTCGTGATCCTCCTCCACGGCTTTTCCGGCAACGCCGACCTCAACTGGTTCCAGCCCGGCATCGCCCAGAAGATCGCCGCTGCGGGCTACCGCGTCATCGCGCCGGACCTGCGCGGCCACGGCGCCAGCCAGGTCCCCGACGATCCGAAAAGCTGGCCGACCGACGCCATCGCGCGCGACCAGATCGCCCTCACGGCGCATCTGGGCGAAGCGCCCTACGCCACCGTCGGCTATTCCATGGGCGCGATCTCGGCCCTGCGCTTCCATCTCCTCAGCCGGAGCACGGGCCGCCTCATCCTCGGCGGTATCGGCGACTCCGTGGCCGACGAATTCAATACCGACCGCAACACCGCGTTCCGCGCCGCGATCGAGGCGGCAATTGAGGGCGAGACGTCCCCGGCCGCCAAGGCAATCCTCTCCCGCGCGAAAGCCACCGGCGGCACGCTGCACGGCTATCTCGGCGCCCTCTCGGCGCGCACCTACACGCCCGCGGACCTGCTCGCGAACTTCACGGTGCCGACCCTCGTGCTCACCGGCGACCAGGACCTCGATAACGGCTCCGGCCCCGCGCTTGCGACCCTCATCCCCGGCGCACGCTACATCCAGCTCACGGGCACCCACCTCACAGCCGTGATCGACCCCGCCTTCCCGGCCGCCATCATCGCTGACCTCGACGCGGGTCGCTGAACCCTTTCCCCCGCGTACCCCCTCGCCCCGCCTTTCCGCGCGCGTTAAACCGCCAGGCAATGCAAAAGAGGGAGCATGAACATGGCAAAAGGTGACCTTCCGGTCCTGATCGGTGTCGGCCAGTCGCTGAGCCAATGGGATGGCAAAGCCGGCCCGGCCGGTGCGCCCTCGCCGCTCTCCCTGATGACCGAGGCCTCGAAAGCGGCCCTCGCCGACACCGGCACCCCCGGCATCGCCGCCGCCATCGACACGGTCGCTGTCGTCCGCATCTTCGAGGACTCGGTCGGCCGCGCCCCGCACCCGCACGGCCACAACACGAACCTTCCCGGCACGCTCGCCCGCGATACCGGCACCAGGCCCACCCGCCTGATCTACGAAACCGTCGGCGGCCAGAGCCCGCAGGCGCTCGTCAACGAGTTCGCCCGCCGCATCCATGCCGGCGAGATCGACGCGGTGCTGATCTCCGGCTCGGAAGCCAACCGCGCCTCCAAGGGCGCGCGCAAGCACGGCGTCGAGATCAACTGGGCCGATGAAAACGATGCTCCGTACGAGGATCGCGGCATGGGCCCGATGATGCTCTCGCGCGAGGAGATCAAGCACGGCCTGATCGCGCCCGCCTACTTCTACGGCCTGTTCGAGAACGCCATCGCCGCCCGCGAAGGCCGCACGCGCTCTGGCCACCGGCGCGCCATGGCCGAGCTGTTCCAGCCCTTCTCCGCCGTCGCCGCGAAGAACAAGTATTCCCAGTTCCCCGTCGAGCATGACGTGGCGTTCCTCTCCACGCCCTCACGCGAGAACTACGAATACGCAGACCCCTATCTCAAATGGTTCATCGCGCAGGACGCCGTGAACCAGGGCGCCGCCGCGATCCTCGTCTCATCTTCCAACGCGGACGCACTCGGCGTGCCGGAAGACAAACGCGTCTATATCCATGGCGGCGGCGATGCCGGCGATGATCTCATCTCCCTCCGCCCCGTGCTCGACCGTTCCTGGGCGATGGACACCGCCATCTCCCGCGCCCTGACGCAGGCGGGCAAATCACAAGCCGATATCGCCCACCTCGATCTCTATTCCTGCTTCCCGAGCGCCGTTTTCTCCGGCGCCGCCGCCCTCGGCCTCGACTGGAAAACCGACAAGCGCCCGCTCACCCTGACCGGCGGCCTGCCTTTCTTCGGCGGCCCGGGCAACAACTACTCCTTGCACGGAATAGCCGAAATGGCCGCCACGCTGCGCAAGAACAAGGGCGCCTTCGGCCTCGTCCTCGCCAATGGCGGCTGGATGACCAAGGAAGCCGCCGGCGTCTATTCCACCACCCCGCCCAAAGCCTTCACGCCCGCTGAACCTGCCGCGAAGGCCAAGACGCAAGTCGACGTCGCCATCATCTCCGGCGAAGCCATCCTCGAAACCTTCACCGTTACGCACGGCAAGGACGGCCCTGACCGCGGCATCATCTTTGGCCGTTTCGCCGATGGCCGCCGCGTCATCGCCAACAACGCCGACGCCGCCACACTCGCCACCTTGCGCGACGACGCGAGCCCGGTCGGCCGCAAGGTCGCCGTCACGGCCACAGACGAAACAGCGACATTCGTTTTCGCCTGAGACGAGGCGGACGTGACTGAGCCGCGCTACTTCGAAATCTCGATTGTCCGCTGGTGCGGCGAGTTCGTTTGCGGCCGCGTCACGCGGGCCTTCTTCGACCACTGGAAAG
>JAIXVM010000194.1 GCA_027482995.1 Hyphomonadaceae bacterium
GCCACTCTGGCTGGAACTTCGACTTGTAGGCCCTCAGCCCCTGGAAGCCGTAGAGCCGCTCTCCGGAATTGTAGACAATCTGCCCGAGCTTCGCGAGCGGCGGCGCAAACCGCCCGGCCCGGATTCCCGACAGCGGCGCCATGCCGAGATCAAGCGTCCGGAAGCCTTCCGCCTTCGCCCAACTGAGGATGCTCAGGAACAGGAAATCCATAAGCCCGTTCGGCGCGTCATCGCTGTGCCGCATCAGGTCGACCGCCACCTCCTGCCCGCCCGGCCCCGGCCAGAGCGCCGCGAACGCCACCGGCGCCGCACCGGGCCGCGCAACCACCGCCACCGGAAACCGCGACAGGTAATCCCGGTCAAACCGGCCGAGCGAGAAAGACTTCTCGCGCCCCGCATGCGATTTGAGCCAGGCGTCCGATACGGCTTTCAGCCCTTCCCAGGGCAGCGCCCCGCCCGGCGGCACGATTTCCACGCTCCACCCATCCCGCTGCATCCGGCTGTTGGCCTGACGCAGGCGCGACCGCGACGGCCCCTGCAGGCTGAACGCCTGCACGTCCACACACGCCGTCTCGCCGATCTTGCGGATCACATAGCCAAGCTCGACCAGCGGCAGCAGCAAGTCGCCGTTCGCGGCATAGATCACTGGCGCCTTCCCGGCCCGGTCGCTCGCCTCATGGAAGGCCGTCAGCGCCTCGAACGTCTCCTCCGCCGGCCCGACCGGGTTGCCCATCGAAATCCAGAAGCCCGCATGCGGACGATACATCACGCAGCTTCGCCCGGACGGCGTGAACACGAAGGACTTGTCGCCCACAAACATCAGGTTCGCCTCGGCATGGCCATCCGGCGCGGCCGCGAAAATTCCGGCGGCGCGGGCAAGATCCTGACGCCGCTCGCTATCATCTTCGCGCTCTTCGCGCACGCTCGCCAGCTGCCAGCCCGCCACCAGCAATCCTCCGACGAGCGCCGCCGCCAGCGCCCGCATGGACCTTGGCGCGTCCGAATCGGCGAGGAAGGTCCACCAGAGGTCGTCCTCATACGGAACATCCTCATAGGAGACGAACAGGATGCCCGCCGCGACGCCGGCCACGGCCAGCATCGCCAGCATTCCCGGCGCCGAAAGCAGGCTCCCAGACAGATGACCCTGCCGGTAGAAACTGTCCCGGAACGGCAGCAGCGCCATCGCCACCGTCACAAGCAGCGCCGCCTCCTCCCAGTGCAGCCCCTTGAGCAGCGACAGCGCCGCCGCAGCCGCAAGCACCCCGAGCGATGTCCAGTAAGCGACATCGATCCGCCGCCAGATTCCGGCCGCGAGGAACAACAGCAGCATGCCCGCAATCGACGCCATCAGGTGCGACAGTTCCGCGACCACGAGGCCCGAGACCGCCATCAGCGCATCCATGCGCGCCGGCAGGTTTGGCTGCACCGCCGAGAAGATCAGCAGCACGCCGGTGGCAAAACAGAGCACTGCCGCTGCCGGCGGCACCACCGCGTCCACGAACACCCGCCAGCCGAACTCGCCGCCGCGCGAACTCTCCGGCAGCCGCCGCTCATCGGGCTGCACAGGCGCGCTACCGGCGGCAATCTGTTGGTCGGTCATCCGGCTTGCTGTCTCTTGGCTGAGACTGCTACATGGGACGGAATGAGCCGAGCCTCAAGGCCGCAGCACGGGGACATCTCCCACTCCGAGACAGGTCAGGTTTGTGGAACTCAGGCCGGAGCCCCAGATGCCGCGCGTGCCCCATCCCCGGTTCCTTGTTTTCCTGATCCTGCTGGTCTGCGGCGCGCTCGGCACGGCGATGATCTGGCCGCCCGAGCAGTCCCTGGTCACCAGTTTCGATGTCGCGGCTACGGTCTTCATCCTTTCCTGCCTGCCGCTGATGCGCGGTGACACCGCCAAAGAAGCACGCGTACGGGGCGCACGGGATGATGGCGGCCGCATCCTGCTGTTGATGGTCACCTTCGTGTCGTTTGCCTGCGTGCTGGCCGCGACCGGGCTGATGTTTGCAGGCCGCGGCGCCTCATCGGCCACCAGCATCGTGCTCAGCCTCGTCACCCTGATCCTCGCCTGGGTTTTTGCGAATCTCGTCTTCGCCTTCCACTATTCGCATCTCTATTACGACCAGATCAGCGGCAAGGATCGCAAAGGGCTCGATTTTCCGGGCACGGACGAACCGGGCTTCAGCGACTTTGTCTATTTTTCCTTCGTGATCGGCATGACCTGCCAGGTGTCGGACGTAAGCGTCAGCGACAAAGCGTTGCGCCAAACCGTGACAGCACACGGCGTGGCGGCCTTTTTCTTCAATCTCGGTGTGCTGGCCCTGGCCGTGAACTTCTCGGCCGGTATTCTGTCAGACGCTAGCGGCGCATCGTGAAGGTGATGCCCGCGAAGTCTTCCGAGTCGGAAAGGCTCTTGTTGCGGTCGCTGAACTCGATCTCGCGGCGGATATAGCTGAGCGAAAGTTCGCCGCCGGCCCGCTGGATGGAGATACCAGCCTGCAGGTCGCCGACCGTCAGCTGATCTGTCATCTGCATGTCCGACAGGCTGTCTGCGCCGAGCCGCTGGATGTCAGCATCCCAGACGAGCGCTTCGCCGTCTGCACCGACGAATACGTACCAGCCTTCAGGCTGACCGCTCGAGTCGAGCATGTCGAGACCCTGGCCGAGGCGCACTTCACCGCCGACGCGCTGTCCGGTCAGGTCACCGCCCTCGCTGACCGCGAAGCGCGGCGCAAGGCCAACGTCAAAGGCAAGCCCGGTCTGCACGCTGGTGGCGGCAATCGCGACGCCGAACGACACGTCGTTATAGTCCGTGTTCGGCTGGCCATAATTCGAGAGCGCGACTTCGGCGGCCACGGAGGCAAGCGCCGGGCTGGCACTCCAGCCGAAGTCATCAGAAACTTCCGAGACGCCGCTCATGCCGGAACTCGTCAGGCTGAGAGGCGATTGCGACGGCGTGGTCGTGAACACCGAGATGTCAGCATCCGGCGCGGTCAGTCGAACACCAGGAGATTTCACAGAAACCTCAGGCAGGCGGACATCGGCCAGGGCAACACCGGTTGGCGAACCCGGGTCATAAGTGTTGATTGTGCCCTGCCCGAAACTGCCGGGCATCGCGAGCGTCATTCCAGCGGAAGGATCCACCGCCGGCTCCGGCGCAGAATAAGCCAGGGCTCCGGACGAGACGCATCCCTGACAAGCCAGGGTCACAAGGCTGCTTACGATCATGGTAGCCATCTGGCGTACACCTCTCACAGTCACATTCCTTACACAGCGGTACTCAGCTTGAATAAGAAAATGTTCCCCTCTGGCTAACCTACCATGAAGGAGTTGGGGCCCGAAACAACTTTCCGCGCCTCAAAGATTAATTTGTAGCGATTCAGCCTGCGCTGGAAGTCTGCCGGACAAGGCTCTGAAAACGCTGAACTTTAACCGTGATTTCGCTGCCGGCAGATGCGGAAGTTACATTAACCAGTTGATATATTTGACAAAATTGCGGCAGTTGCGAAGACGACTCCGGAATCAAAATGACCCGCCTTGGGGGCGGGTCATTCAGGAGATGTGTCCCCTCAGGTTGCATTTACTGGCAAGCGAGGCACTCGTCGTAGTCGGTACTTTCCGTAGTCATCTTCTCGGCTTCAACCCGGTCCGTGCCCGCAAACGCCGCGCGCTGAACCGATTTCGACCGGCAATAGTAGAGCGACTTCAGACCGCGCTCCCATGCCGTCCAGTGCAGCATGTGCAGGTCCCACTTGTTGATGTCGCCCGGCAGGAAAAGGTTCAGCGACTGCGACTGGCAGATGAACGGTGTCCGGTCGGCGGCCAGTTCGATGATCCAGCGCTGGTCGAGTTCGAACGCCGTCTTGAAGACATCCTTCTCCTGCGCGTCGAGGCAATCGAGATGCTGCACCGAGCCTTCATGCTCGAGGATCGACGCCCAGATCTCCGGCGAGTTGAGACCCTTGGCATTGAGCAGGTCTTCGAGCTGGCGGTTCTTCACCGTGAACGAACCCGACAGCGTCTTGTGCGTGTAGACGTTCGCCGGGATCGGCTCGATGCCGGCCGATGTGCCGCCGCAGATGATCGAGATCGACGCGGTCGGTGCCACGGCCAGCTTGTTCGAGAAGCGGGCCATCATGCCGACATCGCGTGCGTCCTCACAGGGGCCGCGTTCCTTGGCGAGTTTCACCGAGGCCGCATCCGCGCCCTGGCGGATATGCTTGAAGATCTTGAGGTTCAGCGATTTGGCGGTCGCGCTTTCCAGCGAGACGTTCATCGCCTGCAGGAACGAGTGGAAGCCCATGACGCCGAGGCCGACCGAGCGTTCGCGCTTTGCCGAATAGACAGCGCGGGCCATTTCCGGCGGGGCGCGTTCGATGAAGTCTTCTAGCACGTTGTCGAGGAAGCGGAACACGTCCTCCATGAACATCGGCTCTTTCGACCATTCGAGGAACGTCTCGGCATTGACCGACGACAGGCAGCAGACGGCCGTCCGGTCGACACCGCGATGATCTACGCCGGTGGGCAGCGTGATTTCCGAGCAGAGATTCGACTGGGTGACTTTAAGGCCGAGGCGCTTCTGGTGGGCCGGCATCGCGTTGTTCACCGTGTCGGTGAACAAGAGGTACGGCTCGCCGGTCTGCATCCGCAGCTCGAGGATCTTCTGCCAGAGTTTACGGGCATTGACCGTCTTCAGCACTTCATTCGATTTCGGGCTGATCAGGCCGAAGTCTTCGTCATTGCGCACCGCTTCCATGAAGGCATCAGTGATGTTGATGCCGTGATGGAGGTTGAGGCTCTTGCGGTTGAAGTCGCCCGAGGCTTTGCGGATCTCGAGGAATTCCTCGATTTCCGGGTGGTGGATGTCGAGATAGCAGGCGGCCGAACCGCGGCGCAGCGAACCCTGCGAGATCGCAAGGGTCAGCGAATCCATCACGCGGATGAACGGGATGATTCCCGAAGTCTGTCCGTTCTGGCCGACCTTCTCGCCGATCGAGCGGACATTGCCCCAATAGGTGCCGATGCCGCCGCCGTTCGAGGCGAGCCAGACGTTCTCGGTCCAGGTCTCGACGATATCGTCGAGCGAATCGCCGACCTGGTTGAGGAAGCACGAAATCGGCAGGCCGCGATCTGCGCCGCCATTCGAGAGAACGGGCGTCGCCGGCATGAACCAGAGTTTGGAGATGTAGTCGTAGAGGCGCTGGGCATGGGCCGAGTCGTCGGCATAGGCCGAGGCCACGCGGGCAAACATGTCCTGATACGACTCGCCGGGCAGCAGATAGCGGTCATCAAGCGTCTTCTTGCCGAAGTCCGTCAGCAGCGCATCGCGCGACGGATCGGTGACCACAGCGGCGCCCTGCACGAGCGTAATCTTGGCCTCTGTGCCGGCTTTCGGCTTGCCTTTGCGAGCGGCTTCTTTTGCGACGGATCGAGCGTTGGTTGCCGTCATGGCGACCCTCCTGAATCTTCTTGCTTTACTGGGATTTGCGGGCTTTTCGACCAGATATGGTCTTACAGCTCTTCCCTGACACAACATATAGTGGCTGAAGGTTAATTTCCGGTCAACGCCCCTTTTCGCAAATCCTTCAAGAACCCGGTGGATATCTTCTGAATCAAAGGTTAACGCCGCCCCGGATCACCTGTCATTGCGGGCCCGTAGAGGCCAGTGTAACGTCGTCCTCCAGCGCCCGGAAAGGCATCAGCATGAAACCTATATTTGCGGCGCTTGTCATTATCGCACTCGCCTCCCCGGCGACTTCTCAGGGGAATTCTCGCCCGGCGCACAGTTCTAAGCCGGCCGTTCCGGCAAAGACGGCTCCCGCCGCAGCGCCCCGGTCTTACCTTGCCGAACGTGCCCATCTCGCCTGCCCGGACCTGCTCGAGCGCACCGAATCGGCAGTCGCGAATGGACACACCCAGTATTACTTCGCCTATGACTGCGCCTGCGTGGCCGATTCGATCGACATGAATACCTGGAACGATTCGACAGCGACGTATGACGGCCCGCCAATGTCGGAAGACGACACCATCGTCATTATCAATGCCTTCCTGTCGAGCCCGACCATTGAGGATGCCTTCAGCGAGATTCAGTCCACGATCAGCCAAGCCGGTTTATCGTCCGTTTCAACATGCTTCGCAAAATAGGCCTGTGCGCCGCCTTCGCGTTTCTCGTTGCGGCCACAACGGCCGCTGCCCAGATTTCACCGGCCTCCCTTGAGGGGCTTCAAGCCGGCGACATCCTGTTCAAGGGCGCCGGCACCGCCACTGGAACCCGCGTCGCCGCGGGCTGGTCGAACGATGACAAACGGTGGGGCCATACCGGAATCGTTGTCGCCGACGAAGCGGGCCAGTTCAGCGTCATCCATGCAGACACAGGCGAAGGCCGGGCGGCCGGTGAAGTGCGCCGCGTGCCGCTCACCGACTACCTCTCCGATGTCTCGGCACTCGGGCATTATACCGTCGCGCTGACGGGCGAGGCCCGCATGAACTATCTCGCCTATGCGGAAGAAACTGTCGGCCTGCCCTTCGACCGCCGATTCTCGCTCGACACCGTCGACCGCCTCTACTGTTCGGAACTCGTCTGGCGGGCGCTTTCCGCAGGCGCGGGCGAAGACGTGCTGCCGGCGAAGAGCGAGCGGTTTGGCCGGATTTACGTGTCGCTCTCAGACCTTTCCGGGCACCCCCTGTTGTCGGAGTTAACCATCCTGACTGCAGCTGCGTCCCCGGACCGCTGAACCTCCAGACTGGCAAGCCTCTTGCAGATTATGTCGCCTTCCTTGACGGCGCACACTTGAATGTCCGCCAGCGGGACGCCTACAGTATTCGGCTCGGATCATAACCTGCAAAGCAAGTAATACGGGAATGAAGCTCAACAACCTGCAAGCTCTCAGAGGGATGGCCGCCTATATGGTGTTGCTTGCACATCTTGAGGATGTAGAGCGCAAGTATGGCCAGGGCCGGTTGCTCGGCGAATGGGCGGATCTCGGGATCTGGGGCGTCGACCTGTTCTTCGTGATGTCCGGCTTCGTGATGGTCATGATCACCGAAAACAGTGTGGGCAGCGCCCGTGACGCGGGGCGATTCCTCTGGTCCAGGATTTCCAGGATCTATCCACTCTGGTGGCTTTGCCTGTCGGCGCTTGTACCAATCTGGCTGGTCAAGCCCGAATACGTTTATGGCGGCTACCAGAACGACATCAACTTCATCAAAGACTATCTGCTGATCCCGAAGACCGAGAGCCCGCTGTTGCAGACCGGCTGGACGCTCGTACACGAGATGTACTTCTACATCGTCTTCGCCTTCCTTCTTCTGGTGCCGATGAGTGGCCGGAGCCGTCTTAAAGCGATCGGGTTCTGGGGCCTGATTGCGCTGAGCGTGGGGCTTGTCCTGAACCCGGCAAAGAACGAAGCGCCCGTACTCGCGCTGCTGACCCATCCGATGACACTGGAATTCGTGGTCGGTGCAGGGTGCGCCTTTCTGTGGAGGGCGTCGCGGGGCGCCTTCGGATTGACCGCCCTGATCGCGGGAGCGCTGGCGCTGCTGCCTTGCCTCTATATCTACAAGTACGGGCTGGTGTATTCGGTCACCGGAGGCACGGTTTCGGGTGACTGGATCCGCGTGATTCTTTTCCTGCCGAGCGCGGCCCTCATCACCTATGGCGCCGCCGCGGTTGAACTGCGCCGGGGCTGGCGGGCGAGCGGCCTGCCGGTCTGGCTCGGCGATTGGTCTTATTCCCTCTATCTCACCCACATGCTGGCCGTGAACGCCTTTGGTCTCGTGTGGGGCGCGGTCGCCGTGCCGGGACTGGTGGACAACGTGTTCGGCCTCGCCGGCGTGACGCTCGGCTGCACGCTGGTGGCGGCGCTGTGTTACCGGTTCTTCGAACTGCCGCTGCTGGGCAAGGCGCGCCATGTGGCGGACCGCTGGTTCCCGGAAGAAACCGAGGCTGAAGCTGAATTGAGTAGAGACAGGCGAGCGACCCGGGCTGAAGCTCGTTAGGGCTGCTCGGTTCCCCGCCTGACCCGATTGGCGAGCGACCCGTCCGCCGCCTGCCTCCGGGGGCGTATATGCGCGCGCTGGATGCGAATCGCAAGCGGGCGCGCCACCTGCCTCCCAGAACGGTGCTATCGCCTTGTTCCGCCTCATGTTAGCGCTTGGTCCTGATCTGCATCATGGAGGACCGAATGATTGGCCGGACCCTGACCCTGACGGCGCTCGCCGCCGCCCTCGCCTGCCTGGCTGCGGGCGCTGAACCGGCCGCGCCATCCAAGCGCTTCACGGCGGACCGCGTGTTCGACATCGAATATGCCAGCGACCCGCAGGTGTCGCCCGACGGCAAGACGATCGTCTATGTGCGCCGTTCCATGGACCGCCTGACGGACCAGGATGTGGGCTCGCTCTGGACCATCGATCTCGCCTCCGGGACGCATCGCCCGCTGGTGACCGGCAGCGACAGCGCCACCTCGCCGCGCTGGTCGCCGGATGGTTCGCGCCTAATCTACATGACCGCCTCCGCCGGCAAGCCCGAGATCCGGC
>JAIXVM010000176.1 GCA_027482995.1 Hyphomonadaceae bacterium
ATACGGACGAGATTGGTTTCGCCGGTCTCGCCCTGCAGCGGGGCGAGCAGGGCGGCGGCGACGGCGTTGGCGTCGCGCATCCGCCAGTGGCGGTCACACAGGATCGCGGGCCAGGGTGCGTGGCGGTCCATCATCTCCTGAAGCACGGCCCGGAATGGCCCGAGCGCTTCGGAATCAAGTGGGGAAGCCGGAAAGACCGGCGCAAAACCGGCGGCCTGCAGCAGCGCGTTCTGGCTGCCGAGGGGTAGGACGAGGCCTTCGGAAAGTTGCAGCACCATCTCGCGGCTGGGCTTGGCGCGGCCGGTTTCGAGGAAGGAGAGGTGGCGGGCGGAGACGTTGCAATCGAGCGCGAGGTCGAGCTGGCTCATCCGGCGGCCGGCGCGGTAGCGGCGCAGCAAGGCGGCAAACGCGTCGCCTTCGCTGGCGGGAAGAACGGGGTCATGCAAGCTCATCTCGGCATGTTGGCAAGGGCGGCGGCGGCTGTCCATGACCTGCGAGGTAATTGCGGGCCTTACGCGACTGCGGCGAAGATGAGCCATCAGCTGGATAGGAGACGGACATGACCGGACTTTGGAAAACCTGGATCACACTCTGGTGTTGGGGCGTCATTCTCTTCGGCGCCGTGCTTGCAACGGCAGGCCTACCGGCGACCGAAGGCATTGCCGGGCTGGCGTTCAGCATCATCGGCGGCGCCGATGTGGGGCCGAGCTATTTCGATCCGCCGGGCATGCGATTCTCGGTGGCGCTGATGGGCGCGGTCACGCTCGGCTGGGGCTTCACGATCCTGTTCCTTCTGCCGGCGATCCATGCGGCCGGCGCGCCGGCCTGGCGGGGACTGGTGGCGGCGATGCTGATCTGGTTCGTGATCGACAGCGCTTTTTCCGTGATGACCGGCTTTGCGATGAATGCCGTGTCCAACACGGTGCTCGTGATCCTGCTGCTCATCCCGCTGCTCGCCAGCGGCGCGCTGAAATCCGCCCGCTGATCATTCAAGACCGGAGACCTGCCATGACGACGACCCAGCTTTCCCCTGCCGAGACCGTGCACGCCTTCCTGAATGCGATTACCGCGTTTGACTACGACGCCGCGATGACACTGATCGCGCCGGGCTGTGAATACGAGAACATGCCGATGGGCAAGGCGATCGGGCCGGCCGGCGTCCGCGGCGTGCTGGAGCCGTTCTTCTCGCCGACGCTGGAGAACGAGTTCATCATCCTCCGGGAACTGACGAACGGGAAGACCGTGTTCACCGAACGGTTTGACCGCCACCGCCTCGCGACCGGCTGGGTGGAGCTGCCGGTCGCGGGCGTCTGGGAAGTCGAGAACGGGCTGATCACCGTCTGGCGTGAGTATTTCGATCTCGCGACCATCATGTCGAAATGGCCCGCGCCTGCGAGTTAGTTACTTCGCAGGGGCAGGCGCAGCGACCGGCGCCGGGATCAGGCCAAGGGCCCGGCCCATGACGTGGAAGATCTCGTTCTGCTCGATCACGCCGGAGATGAGATTGGCGCCGGGGCCCGAGGCGAAGGCGGCAACGTCTTCGCCGCCATGCGTTTCCGAGCCGAGCGGCACGAGGGCCGGCTGGCGGAAGTCGGGCGCCAGCGTGTCGACATTGGTAAGATCCTGGCGCGTGCAGTCGAGGATGTCCTTGCCGTCCTTGTCCTTGCCGTTGACGCGGCAGGCGCCGGGACCATTGGCATAGGAAAGCGTCGTGTACGGAAGGCCGTCAGCGCCCATTGCGCCGCCTTCGCCGCCGGCGCCGGCGACCGAGATGCCGAGGATCGGGTTGCCGCGCTGGGCGTAACCGCTGATCGTCAGGGTGTGCGAGTGGTCGGCGGTGACGATGATCAGCGTCTCTTCCGGATTGGTCATTTCCAGCGCGGTGGCGATCGCGAGGTCAAAGGCCATCGCGTCTTCGAGGGCCCGGATGGCGTTGCCGCCGTGATGGCCGTGATCGATACGGCCGCCTTCGACCATGAGGATGTAGCCGTCCTTGTCCTGCGAGAGGCGGGTGATCGCGGCGCGCGTCATGTCGGCGATGTGAGGCTCACCTGCCTTGTCCTTCTCGCGGTCGAGTTCGAACTGCATGTGCGAGGGCTCGAACAGGCCGAGGACCTTCACGCCGGTGGTAAAGTCGGTGGCGTCGAAGCCGGCCTTGTCGAAGATGACCTTGTGATCGGCGGACTTCGCCGCCCATTCCTTCGTCAGGTCGCGGCCATCGGCGCGCTCGCCGGTCTGGTCGGCATATTCCGGGTCCGGCGTATCCTTGGTGAGGAATTTCGAGCGGCCGCCGCCGAGGACGATGTCGAAATTGCCGGCTGGCCATTCGATCAGCTGGCGGGCGATGTCTTTGCAGGTGTCGGAGGAGGCGCCCTTCATGTTGGCGTCGGCTTCCCAGTCGCGCAGGGGCACTTTTGCGTAGGTGGCGGCCGGTGTGGCGTGGGTGATGCGGGCGGTGGAGACGAGGCCGGCCGAGAGGCCTGCGCGGGCAGCGAGTTCGAACAGCGTGTCGGTTTCATTGCCGGCGACGGTGGCGCAGTTGCCATAGCTGGCGCCGCTGGAGATGCCGAGCACGCCGGAGAGGGTTTTCACGCCGCTGACCATGGCGGTCGCGGTGCCGGCCGAGTCGGAGATCTGGAAGTTGTGGCTGTAGGTTTTCGAAAGCGCCGAATACGGAAGGTCGTCCATCGCGAGATGGTAGCTTTCGCCGTCGAGGCCTTTCGACTGGCCGGCATAGATGCGGGCGGCGGTGATGGTGGAAATGCCCATGCCGTCCCCGACGAAGAGGATGACGTTCTTCGCTCGTTTGATGCCGCGTTCGGTGATGCGTCCGTCCACAGCCGCTGCGGCGCTGGTGTAATAGGCATCGGCCGATTGCTTCGGCGACGTGGCCACGCGCGCGGGAGCGGTATCGGCGGCCTCGGGCGCGCTGGCGCAGGCGGCAAGGACGGCGAGGCTGGCGGCGATGGCAGTCAGGGCAAGGCGCATGGAAAGAGTCTCCGGTCGGGAAAGGTCCCGGTCTCTGTAGCCCAGCTTTGTGACGGTTTCGACCCTCAGACGGAGGCGGCGGGCCGGCGTTGCCATTTTTGCTGGGCGAGCCAGACGGCGACGAGGATGGCGCCGGCGCCGGCGCACTGGATCGCGGTCAAGGGTTCCTTGAACAGGGACCAGGAGATGGCCGCCGCGACGACAGGTTGCGCCAGCACGAGGATGCCGGCAACGGCGGTATCGGTGGAGCCGAGGCCGGAGATGATCAGGCCTTGCCCCGCGACCTGCACGATGATGGCGAGGGCGAGGGGGACGCCGAAACCGGCGAGGGTGGCGGGCATGAAGGCCTCGCCGGAGGCCGCCACGACGCAGAAGGCCATCGCGGTTTCGAACACGCTGAGCCAGAACATGGCTTCGAGGCCGCCGAGCGTGCGCCGGGCGAGTTTCGAGAACAGCATGTATCCGGAGACGAAGACGGCCGCGACCAGGGCAAAGAGGTCCCCGCGCAGCGCGCCGCCGCTGAGTTCGGTCCCGCCTAGGGCGAGGGCGGCGGCGCCGAGGATCGCAAGGATCGCAGCCAGTGCCCAGTTGAGGCCCGGGCGCTCCTTGAGGACGGCCCAGGCAGCGAGGCCGACGAGGACATTGCCCAGATTGACGATGAAGGTGGCGTTCGAGACGCTCGTCATGGTCAGGCTCCAGTGCCAGAGCGCCATGTCGAGCGTGAAGAACATCGCTGCGAAGAAGATGGCCGGGTTCGGTTTGCGCGGCAGCCGCCTGTCCACCAGGAGAACCAGGGTAAACAGCATCGGCACGGCGAACAGGTATCGCCAGAAGGCGATCGCCTGCGGGCCGAGCTCGTCCAGCCCCAGACGCAGGCCGATCGGCGCGAAGCCGAGCGCGATGCCGCCGCCGAGCACCATCAGCGGGCCGAGCCAGGCGCGCGGCTGGCGGAGGGGGCGAGGCTGGGAAACGGTGTCGGTCATCAGGCGCGCGTCATCGCGCGGATATCGTCCGGCGTCATCCCTTCTTCGCGGTAGTCGGCCAAAGATTTGCTGCCGAAGCGCTTCGACAGCTTCTTGCCGTCCGGCCCGAGGATCAGCGGATGGAAGCGGTAGATCGGGGAGGGCCAGTCCATCAGCGCCTGAAGCAGGGCGTGGATGGCGGTCACGGCGCGCAGGTCTTCGCCGCGCACGACATGGGTGATGCCTTGCAGCGCGTCGTCGTGGCAGCAGGCGAGGTGGTAGCTGGTGGGCGTGTCCTTGCGGGCGAGGACGACATCGCCGAACGCCTCCGGCCGGGCAGGCGAAGTTCGCTGGCCGTCCGCCGTCCATTCGGTGACGGTCAGCTGGTCAAAGCGGGGGCCGAGCGCTTGCTTCGCCGCGGCGAGCGACAGCCGCCAGGCGAAAGGCGCGTTCTGCGCGAGGCGCCGCGCTTCCTCGGATTCCGGCAGCGGGCTGCTGACGAAGCCGGCCTCGTCCGGATCGGCCCCGGCGGGAAGGCGTGCGGCAATCTCGCGCCGGGTGAGAAAGCAGCGATAGACAAGGCCCCGTGCGCGAAGGGCATTGAGGGCGGCTTGATATTCGCCCATGTGATCGGACTGGCGGCGGAGGGGGCCGCGCCAGGTCAGGCCCAGCCAGGCAAGGTCGTCCGTAATGGCGGCTTCGAAGGCCGGCCGGCAGCGGGTTTCGTCGATATTCTCGATGCGGAGGATCACTTCTGCGCCGAGCGCCTCGGCGGCGTCCCAGACGGCAAAGGCCGAGGCCGCATGCCCAAGATGCAGGCGTCCGGTCGGGGAAGGGGCAAAGCGGGTGCGCAGCAGGGGCAGTGTCCTGAGAATAGAGAGTTTCCCTGTTGCACGGATTTGGTATGAAACGTATCGCCTTGGGGCATTTGAAGGTAGCTTAGATGTTGATTGCCGGTTGGCTCGAAACCGCTGACACGTGGCTGAAAACCTACGTACCAGGCGCCGAATGGCTCGGCCTGTTCGGCGCCCTGATGCTCGTGCTGAC
>JAIXVM010000318.1 GCA_027482995.1 Hyphomonadaceae bacterium
ATGGCCGGTTCTGGCGCACCTTGCCGAAACTCGTGCTGCGGCCTGGCACGCTGACGCACGACCATATCGTGGGTCGCCGGGCGCGATACGTGTCTCCGCTCGCGGCGTTCCTGTTCACGGTCTTCCTGATGTTTTTCGTGTTCGCAATGGTCGGCGAACGCGCGCCGGCTGCCCTGCCGCCGTCATTGGCGGCGCTGGAAGACATCCAGAGCAAGCAAACGGCGGACCTGGCCGCTGCAAACGCGGACCTCGCCGCGGCGCAGGCCGAATTGGAAAGCGCGCCGGATACAATTGATGCCGATCAACGAGAGCGGCTGCGCGAAGCGGTGGCGGACAAGAACGAGCGTGCCCGCGAACTCGGCGCAGATCTGCGCGAGACCGACGCGCTTGTTGCGGACGAACGCGAGCGCATCGAGGGCCTGAAGGCCGCCTTGGCACAACTCGAGAAAAGCGAGGCCGAAACGCCCGAAGCCGAAACGGGTGAAGCCGTAGAACTGGATGTCGCAAAGTCGATCATCGAAAGCGCCCTCGCCAATCCAGACGGCGTGACGCCGCACGTCGAGGCGACGATCGCGCCGGACGGCGGCGTGACGGTCAACAACACGGATTACGCATCCGGCATGGACAAGATTTTCGAGGAAATCCGCGAGGCCAATGCCTCCGGCGACCTGAAAGTGAACACCGGAAACAAGACCTTCGACAAGAAGCTGACGGCGAAGCTCGAGAACCCGGAACTCGCCTGGTACAAGATCGAGAACAGCGCCTACAAATTCTCGTTCCTGCTTGTGCCGTTGTCACTTCCCTTTGTGTGGCTCGTGCTCTTCTGGAAGAAGGGCGTAACGCTGTTCGACCACTCGGTGTTCATCCTCTATTCGCTGACCTTCATGTCGCTCCTGTTCATCGTGCTGGCCATCGGCTCGCGCGGGCCAGGCTGGTTGCAGAACGGGGTGCTGCCGTGGCTCACTCTCGCCCCGCCGGTGCACATGTTCTTCCAGCTGAAGGGAACTTATTCGCTCGGCTGGTTCTCGGCGCTCTGGCGCACGGCTTTCCTGAGCTTTGCGGCGATGATTTGCCTCTTCCTCTTCATGCTGATCATCGTGTTCGCAGGTCTCATTGGGTAAGCGCGAACAGGCACGATCAGGAACGGCCTTCGGCTAAGAACAGACTTCCTGCATCGTCGTCTGCTGGTAAGGCACCTGCTGGGTTGTGCAGTTGCGGCCCTGCGCGTTGCAGACGCTCTTCGTCGTGAACGCGGTCGTCGTGCGCGGCTCGAGACGGCAACCCGGCCGCGCCTTTGCCGTGCCGGCGGTTGGGGTTTTCTCGGCGACGAAGCACGCTGAAGAGACAACTTCCTGTCCAGTCGCCCAGTTGATCTTGTAGTCGGCGCCTTGCTTGGTCCACTTCCCGATCGCCACATAGTCTCCGTACGAAGGATCAATGTTGAAGGCGTAGCCGTCCTTCATCAGGCGATATTCGCGCGTCTCCTTTTTCGCGCCGGTCTTGAGCACGTTCATCAGGGCCGTGGACTTCAACCGGCCAACCACTTCATTCTTCGCCGTTTCGGATCGCGGCGCAGCGCCCGGCGGCGGCACATAGTTCGGGAAGAAGGTGCGATTGTTGGTGCCGTACTCGTAGACGATTTCATTGCGGGCGCTGGTGACGCGGGTATCGCTGGCGGAAATGCCGGGCTGTGCGAGGACGACCGCCCATTGCGCCTTGTCCTGGTTGCGAACCACACCGTAGAACCAGACCCGCCATGTGCCATCGCCATTCTTGAATGTCAGCGCCGAACTCATCACGCCATTGCTGGTCGTGATCACCGGCTGCGGCGACATGCTGGAACTCCAACCATTGATCTTGGACTGGATGATTCCGGAAAACCAGGTTTCCGCTGGCGAGGTGATGCGCCACTCGGGCGTGTAAGCGTAGGAGACGAACTTGCCGTCGGCGTTGCAGGACGAGACGACAGAAAAGCCGTCTTCGGTCTGGTAGGTGCTGAACGTGGTGGGCGCCTTCGCCTGTGCTGGGCCAGCGGCGACTGTCAGAACCAGGAAGAACACAGCGGACTTCAGGTAATCGAACATAGCGCGGTATCCCGGGGCTAAGAGCGAGTGCCTTATCGGTATGCTTCGGAATCAGGGCTGGCAAGAGTTATCCACAGGCTTGCCTACCCCCGAAAGAGAAAAGGCGGCTCTTCGGCCGCCCCTCCAGGACAATCAAAAACCGGCCAGCTTACTTCACGCCCGCCATGCCCTTGGTCAGGAACGGCGACAGGACCAGAACCAGCACGCCGACGCCGATACCGATCAGGCCGATGCTCTGGAACACTTCCGTATACGTCTGAAGTTGCTTCGCGCTGTCCACGACCACGCCGCCGACCGTTTCCGAAGACGTCTGCTTGGCGATGATACCGGCCAGCGTGTGCGCCAGCGAACTCGACAGGAACCAGACACCCATCATCAGGCCGACAACCTTCGGCGCCGACAGCTTGGTGATCATCGACAGGCCAACCGGCGACAGGCAGATCTCGCCCGTCGTGTGCAGCAGGTAGGCGAGGAACAGCCAGAGGAGCGGCACGAGCACGACCGTCTGGCCGTCCACTTCCTTCTCTGCCGCGAAGGCATTCGCGCCCCACACGAGCACGAGGAAACCGAGGCCAACCTGCAGCAGTGCAAGACCGAACTTGACCGGCACGGGCGGGTTCAGTCCGCGTTTCTCCAGCGCTGTCCAGCCCCAGGCAAACACCGGCGCGAGCAGCACGATGAGGGCGGGGTTGAAGAAGTTGGTCGACGCCGCCGTCAGTTTGAAATCGCCGAACACGGTGAGGTCTGAGTTGCGCGAGGCGTAGAGTGTCAGCGAGGAGCCCGCCTGTTCGAACAGCATCCAGAATACGACCGAGAAGGCCGTCAGCAGGATCGCCACGATCATCCGCGAGCGCTCCTCTGCTTTGAACGCCGTCAGCGCATAGATCAGCATACCGACGAAAATGGCCGGTGCGCCGAAGGTCAGAGCCGTCGAGACAATCGCGTCATTGCGCAACAGGAAATAGATCGGCATCAGCGCGACCGCGCCGCCAATCCAGGTGATGGCTTCCCAGCTGATCTTGACCGGCGTCTTGGGTTCACCCCGGCCTTCGAGCCAGGGCTTGCCGACGATGAAGGTGATCAGGCCGGCCAGCATGCCGAAACCCGCGAGGCCGAAACCATAGGCCCAGCCAAACTCCGTTCCGAGCCAGGCGCACAGGATCGTCGCCAGCAGGGAGCCGAGGTTGATGCCCATGTAGAAGATGGTGAAGCCGGAATCGCGGCGCGGATCGGTCGGCTCGTAAAGCGCACCGACAATCGTGGAAATGTTCGCCTTCAGGAAGCCGACGCCGACAGTGATCAGCGAGAGCGAAAGGAACAGGATCGAAACGAAGGGCGCTTCGCGCTTGGTGTCGAGCTGGTACTCCGCAGGCGGAACGCTGGCGAGCACCTCATCATCGGCGCGCTCGGGCGTGCCCTTGTGGTCGACGATCTGGATATAGGTTTCGGCGGCTTCGCCTTCGCCAACGGCTTCGAAGCCGACGCTGCGGCGGTCGCCTTCATAGTCGATGAACAGGCGCCGGTTTTCGCCGCGGCCTTCGCCGATGATTTCACGCTCGACGCCGCCGACGGTGACATACTGTTTCGAGCCCGAACCTTCGAACGCCATGCCGAAATGGCCGAGCACGAGGAAGGCTGCACCGATCAGCACCGCCTTGCGCGGGCCAAGATAACGGTCGGCAATGAAGCCGCCGATCAGCGGCATCAGGTAAACGAGCGACGCATACGCGGCGTAGATGCCCTGGCTTTCATTGTCGGAAAAAAGGAAGTGCTGCGTGAGATAAAGCACCAGCAGCGCGCGCATGCCGTAGAAGGAAAACCGCTCCCACATCTCGGCAAAGAAGAGGACCGCAAGCCCTTTCGGATGGCCGAAGAAAGATGTGTCGCTTGCGCTGCTTGCTGCGCCGTCTGCCGATGCCGTGTCTGACAAAGCCCTAACCCCCGATGCTCCGGCGCCCCAGCGCCAATTGTGTCAGAGGTTTGACCATGCCCCGCCGAGGGGCTCAAGGCGGTTTTTGCTGTTGCGCAAGTCCGCGCTTGCGCAACGAAAATGCTCCATACGCTCCATACGGGGTTTATGGACGGGTTATGGACGGGCCAACGGCCTCAATACGCCTCTTCGGCGAACACTTTCGTCAGGTCTTTCTTCCAAGGGCCATGATACCGCTGAAGGAGGCGTTCGGCGGGTGTCAGGCCAGAGGTTGCGATCTCGTCGAGGCCGGACAGGAAGCCCGACTCGTCATCGCCCGCGGCTGACAGGAAGCCCCGGTCGCGCAGGCCGGCGCGAGAAATCGCGAGAACTTCCTTGGCGAGGTCCTGCATCGGCCGGCCACCCGGGATCGGCGTACGCAGGCCAAGCGTGCGAACGCCCTGCCGCATCACTTCGCGCTCCGGCGCGGTCCAGTGTTTCACGAGGTCCCACGCCGCATCCAGCGAGGATTGCGAATACAGGATGCCGGTCCAGAAGGCCGAGAACGCGCAAAGCCGGTCCCAGGGGCCGGCGTCGGAGCCGCGCATTTCGAGGAAGCGCTTCAGCCGCACCTCAGGGAAAATGGTCGACAAGTGGTCGACAAAATCATCCATCGCGGGCCGCTCGCCCGGCAGGATCGGCAGCTTGCCGTCCATGAAATCGCGGAAGCTGAGGCCCGAGGCATCGAGATACTGCCCGCCGCGGCGCACGAAATACATCGGCACATCAAGGGCGTAGTCGACGTATTGCTCGAAGCCGAAGCCCTGTTCGAAAGCGAACGGCAACATGCCCGAGCGATCCGGGTCCGTGTCGGTCCAGATCTGCGAGCGGTAAGACAGGAACCCGTTCGGCCGCCCGTCGATGAAGGGCGAATTGGCAAACAGCGCCGTGCCGAGCGGCTGCAGCGCCAGCGACACGCGGAGTTTCTGAACCATGTCTGCCTCGGACGAGAAGTCGAGGTTTGCCTGCACGGTGCAGGTCCGGAACATCATCTGCCGGCCAAGGCGCCCGACCTTGTCCATGTACGCGGTCATGATCTTGTAGCGGCCCTTCGGCATCACCGGCGTCTCCGCCAGGCTCCAGATCGGGCTCGCGCCAAGGCCGAGGAAGCCGATGCCCAGCGGCTCGGCGAGCTCGCGAACTTCGGAAAGGTGCTGGCCCACTTCCGTGCAGGTCTGGTGGATGTTTTCCAACGGCGCGCCGGAGAGTTCGAATTGCCCGCCGGGCTCCAGGCTGACGCTCGCGCCGCCTTTCTTGAGGCCGATCAGGTGGCCGCCTTCGACGATCGGCGCCCAGCCGAACCGGTCGCGCAGGCCTTCCAGCATCGTCAGAACCGAGGCTTTGCCCTCGTATGGCAGAGGCCGCAGGCCATCCCAGAGGAAGCCGAACTTCTCGTGCTCGGTGCCGATGCGCCAATCGGTCTTCGGCTTGTTACCGCCCTCGAGATACTCGACCAGCTCGGTCTTGCCCGCGATGCGGGGCGAGGCTTCGTCGATGTCACTTGTTGGCGTGGTCATCGTCAGGCCTCCCGGCACAGTTTCTGTTCGGCGTGGAGATAAGGCTGAAATGTGGCAACGCCAATGCCCCTTCCAAAATGTTGCACAACCGTCGCGATCAACCCCAGTCGCCGCAGATCGCCTGCCAGAGCGCCATGGCGGCGACCGCCGCGGTCTCGGCCCGCAGGATACGCGGCCCCAGGCTGACAGCAAAAGTGCCCGCCCGGCCGCGCAGGTAAGCGCGTTCCTCGGCTGTGAAACCACCTTCCGGGCCAATCAGGATAGCCGCATCCCGGTCTTTCAGGGTCTCGAAAATCCGGCGCGCCGGGCCTGCCCGGCCGGCATCCCCGCCCCAGGGCGCAGCCGGATCGTCACCCGCCTCATCGCAGAAGATCAGTGCTGTGCCAGCGGGAAGCGCAGCCAAGGCGGCATCCAGGGTGATCAGGTCCGCAACCTCCGGCAAGTCGAGCCGCTCGGTCTGCTCGGCCGCTTCCAGCGCGATCTTGCGGAACCGGTCGAGCCGCACGGTCCGCGTCTGTGTGCGCTGGGTCAGAACCGGAACGATGCGTACCGCGCCGAGCTCGGTGGCTTTTTCGACGATCAGGTCGGTTTCATCCTTTTTCACCGGCGCGAAAAGCAGCGTCAGCGCGGGCGATGCCGGAGGCGGTTGGATCCGGCGACAGGTGACTGGCGTCACCGCTGCTTTCTTGCCAGTGGCCGCCAGCGCAGATTCCCACTCCCCGTCCCGGCCATTGAACAGGCGCACCTCAGCGCCCGCCTCGAGCCGGAGCACACGGAGCAGGTAGTTCGACTGTTCCTCGTCCAGGGCGACGGCCTGTCCGGCAGAAAGATCAGCAGAAACAAAGAGTCGCGGCGTTGTCGGCATGGCGGGCGGTATAGTCCCGTTCGGCCTCGCCTGTCAGGTGTGGTTTTTGCATCACGCCTAGTGGTTTTGAAACCACAACCGGTGCGAGAACATGGCAAATACTTTATATCCGCTCGTGATGACCGCGCCGCCCCGCTCCGACAAATCGGAAGCCTACAGCTTCCCGGCCGATACAGCCCTCCCCGGATGGCTGGAAAGCCTGCCGGCTGCCTGGCAGCCGTATGCGATGCTGGCGCGTCTCGACCGGCCTGTCGGCATCTGGCTGCTGTTCATTCCCTGCATTATCGGCCTCGTCTTCCAGCGCCTGTCCGGCGGCCTGTTCCTTGCCGATCTCGGCTGGGCCGCCCTGTTCTTCGTCGGCGCGGTCGCGATGCGCGGTGCAGGCTGCACCTGGAACGACATCACCGACCGCGACTTCGACGCGAAGGTCGCCCGCACGGCGCAGCGGCCCATCCCCTCGGGCGCGGTGTCGGTGCGCGACGCCTACATGTTCCTGCTGGCGCAGCTCGGCGCAGCATTCGTCGTCTGGCTGCTGCTGCCGGGCGACGCCAAGCTGACCGCCCTGCTCGCCCTGCCGCTGGTGGCGATCTATCCTTTCACCAAGCGCGTGACCTGGTGGCCGCAGGCCTGGCTCGGCCTCACCTTCAACTGGGGCGTCCTGGTCGGTGCCGCCACCGCCAGCCTGATCACAGGCCCGGTATACCTGCTCTACTTCGGCCTCGTGCTCTGGACCGTGGCCTATGACACGATCTACGCCCTACAGGACCGCGAGGACGACGCGCTTATCGGCGTGCGCTCCACGGCGCGCCTGTTCGGCAAGCGGGCGGCGCTTATCGCCTTCTGCTTCCACCTCGGCGCGGCGGCGCTGATTGCGCTGGCGGCGTGGTTCAACGATGCCGGCCGGATCGGCGCGCTGGCAGCGCTCGGCTTCCTCACGCATGGCGCCTGGCAGACGATGCGGCTGAAAGCCTCCGGCGAGCAGGCGGCGCTGGCCGTGTTCAAGTCCAACGTCTGGGCCGGCGCCATCGTGGCGATCGGCTTCCTGATTGCGGCGCTGATCCCCGAACGCGCGCCCAAGACGATTTTCGCGCAGTCCGAACTCGTGCCACCCACGCGCTCGGAAAGCGTCGACCTTCCCTTCGGCCTCGAACTGCGCCGCAAGCCGGCGCCGAAACCGGACGTCTGGCTGGCGCGGGATATCCGCCGCGCGATGGAAATCCGCGGGCTTGACCCCGACGCTACGGAAACAACGCCGGAACGGTGACGGGCGCGTCAGGTTGGCATATATTGCCGCCATGCCCGCAGCTGCCCGTATCCGCCCGCTCGACCTGTTCACCCGCGACGACTGGGAACGCCTGTCGGCGCGCAACAGCTGGATGGGCCCCCTGCTGATCCTCCATGCCTGGGGTATCATCGCCGCGGCGATGGCCCTGTCGATCTGGTCGCTCTGGTTCCTGCCGGTCTCGATCATGCTGATTGGCGCGCGCCAGCTTGGCCTGACGATCCTGATGCATGACGCCGCCCACGGCGCGCTGCATCCGAACGCGAAAGTGAACGACTTCATTGGCCACTGGCTCGCCGGTGCGCCGATGGGCGGGCATCTCAAGGCCTACCGCCAGTATCACCTGACGCACCACAAATTTGCGCAGCAGGCGGAGGACCCGGACCTCATCCTCTCGAAGCCCTTCCCCGTGACGCGCACGTCGCTGCGCCGCAAGATCATCCGGGACCTGACGGGCCAGACCTTCTTCAAGCAACG
Organism: Hyphomonadaceae bacterium; assembly: GCA_027482995.1. Taxonomy (GTDB): domain Bacteria; phylum Pseudomonadota; class Alphaproteobacteria; order Caulobacterales; family Hyphomonadaceae; genus Hyphomonas. Next base: position 8,195 of record JAIXVM010000318.1, read on the forward strand.
CTCGAACCAGTTCGCGAATGCGTTCGGCATCGGCATCAAGAAGGGCCCGGGCGCCGAAAACCGCTCACAATCGGCGCGCGAGGCGGTGATCCCGATGATCATCACGAATCTCGTGATCTTCAGCGTACTGACGGTGCTTGGTTATTGGTGGGCTTATTTCATCCTGTGGCTGCTGCCGATGGCGACCTGGATGATGATGATCACGCGGCTGCGCAATATCGGCGAACATGCCGTGGTGCCGGACAATAACGACCCGATGCGCCACGCGCGCACGACGTTGGCGAACCCGCTCGAGGGCCTGCTGCTTGCGCCCTATTGGGTGAACTATCACTGCGAACATCACATATTCATGCATGTGCCCTGCTACCGCCTCGGCCTCATCCACCGGGCGCTGGCCGCCAAAGGTGTGACGGCGCGGATGGAAGTGCAGCGCGGGTATCTGAAGGTGCTGGCTATGGCGACCTCGAAGCCCGAGACGCCGAAGGCGCTGGCCGCCGCATGAGCGCGCGGAATGTTCTCGGCGGCGATCTTGAGGATTGCAGCCATGATCCGCTCACGGGCTATTTTCGAACTGGATGTTGCGAGACCGGCCCGCAGGATACCGGGAGCCATACGGTCTGTGCCGTCATCACGGCCGACTTCCTGCAATACAGCTACACGCGCGGAAACGACCTGATCACGCCGCGGAGGGACTATGCCTTTCCGGGCCTGAGGCCCGGCGACCGGTGGTGCCTGTGCGTGAACCGCTGGGCCGAGGCCTGGGAGGCAGGCTGCGCGCCGCCGGTGATCCTTGAAGCGACCCATGAAGGCGCGCTGAAGCGCGTGACGCTCGACATGCTGAAGGCGCACCGTGCGCCGCATACGGAGGAAGTACCATGACCGTTGTCATCGAGATGGTATCGGACATCGTCTGTCCGTGGTGCTGGCTCGGGCTGCGGCGGATCGAGGAGGCGCGAAAGCTGGCGCCCGAAGTGGACGTGCGCCTTGTGTTTCGCCCCTATGAGCTGGACCCCACGATCCCGGCGGAAGGCGTGGATTACAAGGCCTATATGTCGAGCCGCGTCAGCTCACCCGAGGGGCGCGAGCGGATGGCGACGATGCGGCAGGCGCTCATCGACTATGGCAATGCCGAAGACATTCCATATCGCTTCGACGCTGTGACCCACCGGCCGAACAGTTTTGACGCGCACCGCCTCGTGCGCTGGGCGCAGGGACAGGGCAAAGGCGCCGCCGCAAAGGAGGCCCTTTTCCGCGCCTATTTCAACGAGGCCCGCAATGTGGGCGATCATGCGGTGCTGGTGGATATCGCCCGCTCGATTGATCTGGACCCGGACATTGTGGCGGACCTGCTCGCCTCCGGCGCGGACACGGACTCCGTGCGCGAGGAAGCGGAGGTGTTCCGGCATATGGGGATCTCCGGCGTGCCGACCTATATCGCGAACCGCAAGGTGGCCGTGCAGGGCGCTGAGAGCGCGGAGAAACTGGCGCGCTTCATCCGGCATGCCGCGACCCTGCTGCCGCAGGAACGCCCCGCCGGACCGGCCTCCTGAGAATCATGGATTTCGTCCGTATCCAGACCGAAGGCCGCATCGCTGTCGTCAGTTTTGACACCGGCGCCAAGGCGAACGCCCTCAGCCAGAAACTGATGCGCGAGTTGACCGAGGCCGCGCACCTCTTCGCCGGCGATCCGGCCATCTCGGCCGTGATACTGACGGGCCGGGCTGAGAACTTCACGATGGGCGCGGACCTGCGGG
>JAIXVM010000032.1 GCA_027482995.1 Hyphomonadaceae bacterium
GGCCACGGCGAGCGGCGTGCCGCCTTCACGGCCGATCGCGTCCGCAGATGCCTTGATATCGGCCGGCACGGGCCTCGCGTTTGTCTGGTTACGGACGAAGGCGATGACACTGTCCACTGCGCCTTTGCGGATCGACATTCCGTCCACGTCCACGCCGCTCATGCGGGTCTGCGCGGTAAACGGCAGAAAGGTGGCGTGCGAGGGGGCCATCTCCCGGCCGCGCATCTGGAACCTCTCTTTTGCGAGGATAACGATCGAGCGACCTTCCGGCGTTTCGTCCGACAACGAAGCGAGTTGCGCGACGTCCGCAAGTTCGCGCTCCGTGACGCCGGGCGCAGGCACGAAAGCGACCGCCTGACGATCGCCCAACGTGATCGTACCCGTCTTGTCGAGCAGCAGAACGTCCACGTCGCCGGCCGCCTCGACAGCGCGTCCGGACGTCGAGAGCACGTTGAAGCGCACCAGCCGGTCCATGCCCGCGATGCCGATGGCGGAGAGCAGTCCGCCAATCGTCGTCGGGATCAGGGCCACGAACAGTGCCGCGAGCGCCACGACGCTGACACTGCCGCCCGCATAGGCCGCGAAGGCGGGGATGGTTCCGACCGCCAGCACGAACACGAGCGACAGACCCGACAGCAGAACCGTCAACGCAATTTCGTTCGGCGTCTTCCGGCGCGCCGCGCCTTCGACGAGCGCGATCATCCGGTCAAGGAAGGTTGAACCCTCCGCCGCCGTCACCCGCACGACGATGCGATCCGACAGCACACGCGTACCGGCGGTCACGGCGCTGCGGTCTCCGCCCGCTTCGCGGATCACGGGCGCGCTCTCGCCGGTGATGGCGCTCTCGTCCACGGTCGCAACGCCTTCGATCACTTCGCCGTCCGCCGGGATCAGTTCGCCGGCGACGACTTCGACAACGTCATCGGGCTTCAGATCGCTGGCCGCGATCGCCGCCTGCGGCTTGCCGTCGACCATGCGGCGCGCCATCAGTTCCGAGCGTGCGCGCCGCAGGCTCGCGGCCTGCGCCTTGCCGCGGCCTTCGGCCACCGCTTCGGCAAACGCAGCGAACCAGACGGTGAGCCACAGCCAGAGCGCGATCTGGCCCGCGAAGAGCGGCTCGCCCGTGCCGCTCGCCAGGTCCCGAAAGAACAGGACGGTGACGTAGACCGCGACCAGCTCGGTCGCGAACATTACGGGATTGCGCCACATCTTCAGCGGGCTGAGCTTGACGAACGCGTCAAGCGCGGCTGGGCGAAGGATCTTGGCGTCAAAAAGGGACGCCGGTTTGGCTTTCTTGTCAGACATCGGAAGTGCCTCTTAAAACAGTTTGCCAGCGGTCGCTTCGGCCAAAGGCCCAAGCGCGAGCGCGGGGAAGAACGTCAGTGCCCCGACGATCAGGATGATGAAGGCAAGCAGGCCCACGAACAGCGGACCGGTCGTCGGAAATGATCCGGCCGACGGCGGCGCGATGGGCTTGGCCGCAAGGCTTCCCGCAATCGCGAGCGCCGGGATGATGATCAGGAAGCGCCCGATCAGCATCGCCGCTGCCTGGCCATAGGTGTAGAAATCGCTGGTGGCCGTCAGGCCGGCAAAGGCTGAACCATTGTTCCCGGCGGCCGACGCAAACGCGTAGAACATCTCCATGAACCCGTGCGGTCCGGCATCCTGCACGCCGCTTGTTCCGTATCCGGATGCAGCGAGCGCGGTGCCGATCAGAATGGCGAGCGGCGAGGCGAGGATCGCCAGCACGGCAAGCTTGACCTCGCGGGCCTCGATCTTCTTGCCGAGATAGGCTGGCGTGCGCCCGACCATCAGGCCGGCGATGAAGATCGTCAGGATCGCGAAGACGAGCATGCCATAGAAGCCCGCGCCAACCCCGCCCACGACCACTTCACCCACCAGCATGTTGACGAGCGGGATGATGCCGCCGGGCGCGGTGAAGCTGTCATGCATGGCGTTCACCGCCCCGCAGCTTGCCGCTGTCGTGACCACGGCAAACAGGGCAGAGGCCGCAACGCCGAACCGGGTTTCCTTGCCTTCCATATTTCCGGAGGCAGGGTCCAGCCCGGCCGCCCGCATGGCCGGCGTTGCGTGCGTTTCGGCCCAATAGGCCAGCCCCACCCCGATTACGAACAACACGCCCATGGCCGCCAGGATGGCCCAGCCCTGACGCTCATCGCCCACCATGCGGCCGAACGTGATGCAGAGCCCCGCGCCGATGACGAAGATCGTCAGCATCTGGAGGAGGTTGATCAGCGCACCGGTATTCTCAAAGGGATGTGCCGCATTGGCATTGAAAAATCCGCCGCCATTGGTGCCGAACATCTTGATGGCAATCTGGCTGGCAACCGGCCCGACCGCGATGTCTTGGCCCGCACCTTCCAGCGTGGTGGCTTGCAGCGATCCTGCCAGCGTCTGCGGCATGCCCGCCGAGATATAGATCAGTGTAAGGACGATACAGACCGGCAGAAGCACGTAGAGCACGCCGCGGGTCAGGTCGACCCAGAAATTGCCCAGGGTGCCGGCCCCCTTGCGCGCAAAGCCGCGCGCAAAGGCAATGGCGACGGCGATGCCCACGGCGGCGGACACGAAGTTCTGCACCGTCAGTCCCGCCATCTGGCTGAAATGGCTCATCGTGCTCTCGCCGGCATAGGCCTGCCAGTTGGTATTCGTCACGAAGCTGATGGCCGTGTTCATCGCGACGCCGCTCGCCACGCCGTCAAAACCCTGCGGGTTCCATGGCAGCAGATGCTGCAGCCGCAGAATCGCGAAGAGCAGCAGGGTGCAGGCGAAGCTGAAGGTCACGAGCGCCGCCGCATAGCCGCGCCAGCTCTGTTCATCCTGCGCCTTCACGCCGGCCGCCGCATAGAACGCCGTCTCGACGGGGCGCAGCACCGGGGTCAGCCAGGTGCGTTCGCCGCCATAAACCGCCGCAAGATATAGCCCCACCGGCCGCGCAAGGAGCGCGACGAGACCGGTGAAAGTCAGGATCAGGATCCAGCCCTCTATTGTCATTGTCAGGTGCCTCCCGGTTCAGAAGCGTTCGGGGCGCAGCAGCGCCGCGATGAACAGTACGAAAAGTGCCGCGGCGATCAGCGCGCCCAGCGTGAGGTCAAGGCTCATGGCGGATCAAACCTTTTCGAGCGCGCCGGTGACGGCGCCGATGAGCGCGAACGTGCCAAGGATGAACAGGACGGCAATGAGATCGGGCATGAAGCTCTCCGGATGGTGAAGCTCTGAAGTCCCGGATCTGGCATTAAGGGTCGAGAGGCTAAGCCCGACGCAGGCATTAAGCGGGCATTAAGCGATGATTTCACCGCCGCCGAAGCACGCTCAAAGTGCCCAGTGGATAAGCGGAAGCCGACTTCAGAACCCCGAGGTGTGGTGCCATGCCAGAAATGACCGCTCGCGATCGCGCGTCTGAACAAGACCTCAAACCCGCCATATCCGGATTCACGAGCAGCGGCGGCCATCGGCGAAA
>JAIXVM010000143.1 GCA_027482995.1 Hyphomonadaceae bacterium
ATGCGGGGCCTGCTGCCCTTGAACATGACCGTCACGCCGTTGAACGCGCGCCAAACCGAAGTGCTGTCGGAGCGCATACCTTCGGCTGCAAAACTCGCCGGCGCGTGGGAGCTGACTTCGACGGATCCGAACTTCGGCGGCCTATCCGGTCTCGCGGTCGAGCATGACACCTCGCTCCTGGCGGTCACGGATGCCGGCGGCTGGGTGAAACTGGCGCTCAGCGCCGGGGCGCCGTCCGCCGCCGCGATCGGCTACATGCGCGGGCCGGATGGTAAGCTGCTATCGGGCAAGAGCGAGAATGATGCCGAGGGCCTCGCCGTTCGGGATGGCATCGCATTCGTCAGCTTCGAGCGCGATTTCCGCGTCTCGGCCTTCGCCATCGGTACCTGCGGGGCCGGCGCAAAAGCTGTGGAAATCGCGGCGCTGCCCAGCACATTTGAAAGCAAGGCCATCGATACAAACGAGGGCCCGGAAGCTTTGCGGCTTTCGGCCGGCGGCGATCTCGAGTTCGGCTTCGAAGCGGCGCCGGATGGCCGGTCGCCCGTGGGCCATATCCTCGCCGGCGGCGATGGCGCCTGGACCGGGCAGACAGCGCCCAACCCGTCCGGCTTCGCGCTTGTGTCGATGGACAGCGTTCGTCTGCCGGACGGCACGGATCGCGACATTTACCTTTATCGCGCATTCGACGCCCTGCGCGGCGTGCGCAGCGTTCTGACCTGGGGGCCCGGCGAAGATCAGCGCATCGCGCTCTCGCGTCCGGTCATGACCGACAACTTCGAAGGCCTTGCTGTACAGCCACTGGCCAATGGCGATGTCCGCCTCTGGATCGTGTCGGACAACAACTTCTCCGAACTGCAGCGCACGCTCCTCTACGCGATCGACCTGAACCTTTGAGGGAATAGGCCTTTCCAGCAGCGCCGCGGATCACTACATTGAAAGTTCACAAGGGCTGCGACGCTCGCAAGGGACTGATCTCCAGCGACCTTACTTACCGTCAGGGAGCTGGCATTCTGGTCGGGGCTGTGGCCTCGGCTCATCTGGCGCCCACCTAGCATCTAGGTCGACGGGAGTGAAATGTGCCCGGCGGCGATTGCGGTTCTTGTGTCCCTTCCTCGGTGACGGCGCCGCCCGCGCCCGCTACAAGGCCCCATGAGCCTCGAAGACGACAAGACCACCCTGCGCCATCGCATGCGCACGCTGCGCGCCGAAGCCGAGGCGCGTGACCCGGACGCGGCGCAGAAGCTCGCCGCTATCTTCCCGATGAAACTTCTGGAGCGCTACGGCCCGGTTGTTTCGGCTTATGTCCCGATCAACGAAGAAATCGATCCGATGCCGCTCCTCGACCGTCTGGTTCGGGCCGGGGCTGAGACCTGCCTGCCGCGCATGACGCCGGAGGGCACCATCAGCTGGCGGCTCTGGGCGCCCGGCGAACAGCTTGAGCGCCGGGGCTTCGGCCTGCTCGAACCGCCAGAGGATGCGCCCGAGGCCGTTCCGACGCTGGTGCTGACGCCGTTGCTGGCCTTCGACACGTTCGGCAACCGGCTCGGCTATGGCCGGGGCCATTACGACCGGGCGCTGGCAACGCTCCGCACCAAAGGCCGGGCCTTCGCCTGCGCCCTCGCCTACGCCGCCCAACAGATCGACCGTGTACCGTCCGAACCGCACGATGAACCGCTGGATTGGGCCGTCACCCCCATCGGTTCGGTGCCCCTGTTCATGATGCGCAACCGGGCTGCCCTGGCAACGCCGCCGACCGGAGACGGCTCAGCGGCCTGAGATTTAGTCTCCTGTGGCGCGAATCTTGCTCGGAAAGGCGGGTTAACAAGAGGGTCTTGTCATGCCGCGTCTTACCGCTCCGTCCGCTTCAGGTCCGAAAACACCGTTCCGGTCCGCCAAGGCCCGGATTGCGGCGAGTTGTACGGCCGCGGTGCTGGTTGCGGTTTGCCTCGTGACAGCAACGGCGCTGCCGCAAACGGCCCAGATTGCGACAGTTTCCCGGGCGGCTGGTCCAGTGGCACCCGCCAAAGCTCCCGACTTCTACCCCTGGGTTCGCCCGGCGCCGGTCGCCTTGCCGGAGGGCTTGAAACCCTGGGCGCGGGCCTCAAAGCCCCGTAAAGGCGGCTTCATCACCCAGCTCAACGCGCCTCTCGCCGACACCGTGTTCGAAGCATCCAACCACGGCAATTCCGGCAGCTTCTACGGCGGCGACTGGTTGCCGGACAACATCCTGTCCCGCAGCGGCGGCGCGTTCCTCGAAGTGCGGCGCACGAAGGGGCGTTCGCTGCCCTACACGGCAGCCGAAATGAAAAGTGACCAGCATTTCGGCTACGGCCGCTACGAAACGATCATGCAGCCTGCGCGCGGCTCGGGCCTCGTTACCGCCTTTTTCACGTTCACGGGGGAGCCTTTCGGCGATCCGCACGACGAGATCGATATCGAATTCCTCGGCTCGGACACGACCAAGATCCACTTCAACTATTTCAAAAACGGACGGAAAATCAAACCGGCGACCTTCGACCTGCCGTTCGACGCGTCCGCCAAGCCGCACCTCTACGCCTTCGAATGGCGCCCCGACGGGATCACCTGGTTCGTCGATGGCGAACCGGTCTACGCAACCGAAACGGGCGACAAGGGCATCCCGTCACATCCCGGCAAGGTGATGTTCAGCGCCTGGACCGGCATCCCGCAAATGGCCGGTTGGCACGGCCCGCCGCTGTTTCGGGACGGGTCCGGCGCGCAGTTCAACTGCGTGTCCTTCACGCCGCTGGGGCATGACACCCCGAAGTGCAGCGACAGCTACGAAGCCGGTTAATCTCCGGACCGCGCGGCCGGCTTACTTCTTGACGTCGCGGGCCACTTCGTCCCGGGCAACCGGCAGGAGCCGGGCCAGCTCTTCCTTGACTTCGCTTTCACTGACCGTGACGCCTGCGGCCGAGAGGTCCGCCAGGATTTTGCGGATCACGTCATTGTCCCCCGCTTCTTCGAGATCGGCGATCACCACGGTCTTGGCATAGGCTTCAGCGTGTTCGCCGCCGAGCTTCATGAGACCGGCTGCCCACAGGCCAAGCAGCTTGTTGCGGCGGGCGGTCACGCGCATCTGGGTTTGCTGGTCCATCGCATAGCGGGCTTCTTCGGCGCGTTCACGATCATCGAATGAGCTCATGGAAATACCCTTTTCTGCATCAGGCGTTAGCGTTGCCGGGGTCATATAGGTGCGCCGGGCCTGTGTTCGCAATAATTGTTTCTGCCGCCGGATTGGCGTAACAGTCCGGCCTTCAGGGACGGTGCCAGGCGATTCCGTCCGGCGAATACGCCCCAAGGACTGCAGGAAGGGCCGGATAAGATGAGCAAACGGCGCATCGTCTATGAGGGAAAAGCGAAAATCCTCTATGAGGGGCCGGAACCCGGCACGCTGATCCAGTACTTCAAGGACGACACAACGGCCTTCGACGCCCAGAAAAAGGCCGTGCTCGACGGCAAAGGCGTGCTGAACAACCGCATCAGCGAGTTCATCATGACCCAGCTGAGCGCGATCGGCATCCCGACCCACTTCATCCGCCGCCTCAACATGCGCGAGCAGCTGATCCGCAAGGTCGAGATCATTCCGCTCGAAGTGGTCGTGCGCAACATCGCCGCTGGCTCCCTGTCGACCCGCCTCGGCATGCCGGAAGGCCAGCAGCTGCCGCGTCCGCTTGTGGAATTCTACTACAAGAGCGACGCGCTGCATGACCCGATGGTGTCCGAAGAGCACATCGCCGCCTTCGGCTGGGCGACGCCGCAGGAGTACGACGACATCATCGCGCTCGCCCTGCGGGTGAACGACTACATGTCCGGCCTGTTCGCAGGCGCCGGCATCCGCCTCGTGGATTTCAAACTCGAGTTCGGCCGCTATTTCGAGAATGACCACGACATGCCGCGCATCCTGCTGGCCGACGAGATCAGCCCCGACAGCTGCCGCCTCTGGGACTACAAGACCGGCGAGAAGCTCGACAAGGACCGCTTCCGCCGCGATCTGG
>JAIXVM010000051.1 GCA_027482995.1 Hyphomonadaceae bacterium
CTGGAGGCCGAAGTCGCGCCCGCGGCTGGGCCGAACTGATACGAGCGTCCAAGCGCGCGGTGCGTCGAAGCCGGTAGCGACCGCGACCTTAAAGATGAGGACTTCCCGCGAGGGGTCGAAGGCCAGCGTGTGGAAGTCGGGGTCCGGCTTGCCTGACGTATGCACGGCAATCTTGCGCTCAGGCACGCCGATGGCGATCAGCTTTTCTTTCACGCGCTCAACGGGGTCCTCGCCGCCCTGGGCCTGGTCTTCCACCTGGACCAGCATGAGCGGGACCACGCCCAAGCCACGCGTTGAGAGCCGCTCCTTGATCCGGTTGTGCTGGAACCATCCTGAACTGAGGGCTGCCGTCTCTGGATCGACGAGGCCTTCGTCTTGCTCGCGCAAGCGAACCACGCCGAGCATGAGGCCCCATTTGTTGAGGCCGCGTTCGACGACTTGCGCGCGGGAGACCTCGACCCGGCTTGCCACTTCGACGCCAGTGTCGGCGGCAAACTTGTCCAGCGCAGCGTCCCTTGGGGTCGCCGTGGCGAGCAGCGTCACGTCTGGGCGAAGAATGTTGAGGTAAAAGCTCGCCGCGGCCTGCGCGCCCATTCCAAAGTTGAGATGTGCCTCATCGATCACCACGCCAATCGAGAAGTTGTCGAGGCGCAGCAGCTCCAGCATTTGGTCGAGGGAATAGCTGTCTTCGGTTGTCCGGCGAACACGGCGCGCATCCTGGTTGTTGGCGGCCACGGCGGCCCACGTGTGAATGAACACGTCGCCATCTCGGGCGAGCCCAGGCTCCCGGTCTTTGGCCGCATCCCGAAGGCGCAGCCCGGGGCACTGCTCGCTGAGGGCGTCGATGGTTTGATCTACGAGGCCGGAGAAGGGGGCAAACCAGAACCAGACCGTCTTGCGCTCCAGATGCCCCACAAGGGTCTCCAGGGTGCGCCCTAGCATAAGCGTCTTGCCGCTCCCCGTGGGCGCCTGGAGCAGCATCACGCCGCCCCTGCGGGCGATCTCGCTGCGTCTCTCGGGATGGCGCACCTGTTGGGTGATGGCGCGCTTGATAACGCCACTGAGGGCCACCACGGCGTTGAGCTGGAAGTCAGCGAGGACATGGCGCCCAGCTTTATCAGCGGCGGTCAGATCATCGACACTCATGCGGCGAACAGCCGTTTGAGCGTGGCGCGAACATCGCGGACTTCCACATTGGCTGCGTCGGGCAACCCCGCGACTTGTCCGGGCTCGAACGCATAGAGGAAGCAGTTGCGCGAACGGCCCACCGCAGGCAGCAGCGAGGCGCGCGCTGCTTCGCTCCAGCGATCCACAAGGATAAGCGTGGTCTCGTCCCCCTCGTGGACTCCAAGGGTGTCACCCGGTGTCCAGGCGGTCAGGGGCAGCCCGTGATGGGCTTCAAGGATCGCCCAAGCCGCGGCAGCCGTCAGTTCGTCATCAAGCGCCAGCGGGTCAATCTCCGCGCATCGCAGATAGGCGAACCCGGCCGAGAGGTCTTGGTACTTCTCGTCGTTGCTGTTCAGCAGGCGAATGCGCTGCGCCGTTACGTCCCGGCAGATATTCTTGTCGGGCTCGTCCGCGGTGGCTTCGGTCGAAGACACCATGACGAACTTGCGGGACCCCTGGTCTTCCGCATTCAGTTCCATCACGGCCTGCGCAGTGGTTGCCGAGCCTGCGAAGAAGTCGAGCACAGTATCATCTGGCCCGGTCGATTGGCGGACAAGTTCGCGGATGAGAGAAACCGGCTTCGCGTAGTCGAATGCCTTTTCCCCGAACACGTCTTTGATAACCTTCGCGCCCTCATCGTTGGTACCAGACACGATCATGTTAGAGTTTTCGGGGACGGTGGTTGACTCCGAGTTTGGGGTTATCCAGCTCGAAAGCGGCTGTGTCTGGTTCTTCAGGTCCCCTTTGTAACGCTTGAATGAGGGAGTGCCCCAGCCAATCTTTTTGCCGACCCAAAAGTCCAGATCGGGAAGGTCTTCGCGAAGCAGTGGTGCGCGACCGCTGATTGGCACGTCTCCCGACTTGATGGCTGTGAGCAATGCCTTCTTGGTCTGGTACACCTCGATGCGCTGCTCTCCCGGAAATGCGATACGACCATCGGCGATCAGCTCTTCTATCGTTTCGCGCCTCGTTGTTCGCCCCGGCGCAAGTCGAGACGAGCTTGCAAATGCCCACACTCTATCTGGATTAGCGGGGTAGAAGACATCAGTGGAGGGATCACAGATCGGATAGAACGTGTTCGGACGTTCTCGGTAACTATGGGCCTTCGTTAGGTCGCTCTTCCTGTACGCCCCCCGACCGTCGGCATCGTCAAACTTGTACATGTCGAAGGTTTTCTCGGTGCCGCTGAATCGGAACCCGCGATTTGCAAAGATCAGGACATGTTCCTGGTTCGTCGAAAAAAAATGCTCGCCGCCCTCATTTCCTCCAACTCTGGTTCTCCAGACGAAACTCCCGGCGCGCATCCCCGGAAGGGCCTGGTCCATCATCAGTTCAAGGATGGATCGGTTCTCGTCATTGATCGAGCAGAGCAGCACCCCATCCGGCGTTAGCAGGTCGCGCGCGATCAGCAGGCGCTGATAGAGAAACTCCAGCCATTGCGAGTTCCGGAACCGGTGGTTCGCATCGACATAGTCGTCGTTGTACACCCAGTCCTTGTTGCCGGTGTTGTACGGCGGGTCGATATAGATGCACTTGATCTGCCCGCGGTGAGTCATCCGCAGCCACCTAAGGGCATCATAGTTGTCCCCCTCGATCACGAGGTTCTCCCACGGGGCAGGGCGCTCGCATTGATCTGCCAGAAGCTCGGCGACGACGAAGTTGCGGTCGATAGCCTTGTCGGCATCGATCTCGTCACGCTCCCAGACGAGCCCCAGGCGCCGCTCCGCATCCCGCTTCTTTAACAGGGCGATCAGCTGGCCGCGGGTCAGGGTGTCATAGGCTGAGCCTTGAGCATCTTTGGGCGAGGTAGTGTCAGGCAAGGAAGTTCCCTCAGGGATAGTCGCGTCCGGCTGCTCTAGTAGCTGACCCGCCGCCGATCCTCCAAGCTGCTTTTGGTGCACACACGGCCCGCCTGAACCCGCCGCGCGTGCCCCTTCGTCACTCTAGGCGAAACCCGGATGGACCCCACCCGTACGATACGGCGCCCGACAATCAAAAATCTCTTTCAATGCAGGGCGCTAGGGCCCGGCATGTCCCAAAAACCACAGTTGCAGGAAGCAGGTCCCACGCTCGCGAGGCCGCCTGCACATGCCGCTTCCCGCCCGTCCGTTCGCCCGCAGCGGCTCGGAGCCGTAGGCGGCAAACCATCCGAACAGAACCAAGAGGAGACCATGACTGGAATTCCACCCCCCGACCGCGAGGCCATCCTTCGAGATGCCCAAAGGGTCAACCTTGCGCTTGACGGCATCGCCTTCGAACCCCGCATCAGCGCGCGGCGGCGATTGGATGAGGTGCACGTCAACGTCCTGTTCAACGCGATCCGGGCAGAGGCCGACCTTGGAGAGCCCGTCATTGCGCGAGTCGAAGGCTGCCTGTCCGTCGTTGACGGCTTCCACCGGTTCGCCGCCCTTTTGCGCAGCAAGACCGAGAGAGCGAACTTCCTTTTGCTACCGGGCGAACTCTCGCTCGATGAAGCGCGCTGGATATCCGCGGCGCTGAACTGGAAGGCTCAACTGCAACTCAGCAAGGCCGAGCGCAAAGACGGCTTCAAGGCATACATCCGGGCAGGCGGTCACGTGCGGCTTGCAACGGCACGCGGCACGCCGGATCGGTATAAGTCCTACCGGGAGATCGCCAAGGAACTCGGCATTCCCAAGAGTACCGTGTTCCGCTGGATCAGCGACAACTTTCCGCCGCTAGCGGAGGCTATGGGCGCGCCCGATGGCGGCAGCGTGACGAAGAAAACCCGCGGCGAGCGGTTATTCGAGTCTAGGGTGGAAGGCATCCAACGAAGCGCAAAGCAGATTGCCGCGTTGGGCAGCGCAGATACCGAGCTGGCAGAGGTCGCCCAGGTCGCCCTTTACAGGGCCTTCTGCGAAATCGTGGACCCCGAAGCCGCCGCTTATTTTACCGTAAGCCGCTCATCCGAGATTCCTTGGAAAACCCCCTGGAATACAGAGCGGTAAGCCCCAGAGCGTCCCAAGTGGGACAGTGCTAGAGACGGCTTCGGCTCAGCAGCCCCGTGCTCGCAGCGCCGCCGCGCAAGCAAAAGCAAAATCAACAACCCAAAGGCCCGCCCAGCCCGAACGCTGCGGCGGGCTTTCGCATTGAGGACCTGAAGCATGAAACCGAAGATCATCAACCTGAAGCCCGTGCCGCTTCGCGGGGAAGTCGCCCGTGTGCCGATCTGTAAGACGCCACAGGGTGCCTCCCACGATCAGCGTTCGCAGGCAGCCTAACGGCCAGCCGGTGACCCCTTCGAAAATTTCGGAAAAATTTGTTGGCCCGTATGACAGAGACGAAGTTCGAAAATCCCCCCCGTACCCCCACCCCCGACGCCACGCGGGACGAGCCCTTCGTGGGCATCAACGAAGTGGCCGCCATTCTCTCCGTGTCGCCTGCCACGATCCGTAAGTGGCGCGAGAAGGACCTGATGCCTTTCCCCACTTACTACGTGGGTCGGGCGCTCCGCTTCAAGCTCTCTGAAGTGCGCGCCGCCATCACCTCAACCCGCCACCTGAACTCCGCCGAAGCCTACGAGTTGAGATGCGCGTAGCCCGACAGGCATCTCCCGGAGTTTTGGGATATGATTGGGATCGAGAGGGCTTGCATTGGTCCGGCCTTAAGCGGCGGCCCCAAAAGTCTATCTAACACAAGGATTTGTATGGCGCACCCAAGAGGATTCGAACCTCTGACCTTTGCCTTCGGAGGGCAACACTCTATCCAGCTGAGCTATGGGTGCCTCGCCGAAGCCGGTGTTTAAGCGAAGGCGGGGGAGGGTGCAACCGGGAAGCGCGGACCATGGCGCCGCCGCGCAGCGGGCATTGGAGGCACGGCCCCGATCCGCTAGGCTGATCGCAATAGTGCGAATCCTCCCGGAGCGATGACCCCATGCTGTTTTCCAGATTGATCCTGTCCGCGATGGCGGGGGCTGCCGCCCTGGCGCTGCCGGCGTGCAAACGCGACGTGGCGGAGGATGTCGCGCCGGTCGTTGCTGAAGCACCGGAAAGCTGCACGCGGCCGGCCGATCCGGCAGCGGCCCTGGCGGCGTCGGAAGAAGCCGAAGCGCGCGCGGTGGCGGCGGCGGCCGCGAGCCGGGGACCGGGCGCGCCGGTGCTCTGGACGCTGAAGGATGAGGATACGACGCTTTATATTCTGGGCACCGTGCACCTCTTGCGGCCGGACCTTGTCTGGCGCACGCCGGAGATCGACGCGGCAATCACGGCCGCCGACACGGTGGTGTTCGAAGCCGATACGACCAGCGAGCAGGCAGGCCGGGACCTGATGAAGTTCTTTTCGTCCGAGGGCATGTTCTCGGATGGCACGCAGCTGACGAGCCTGCTGACGGCGCCGGAGATCGAGCAGCTTGAAGCCGCCCTGTCTGAAATCGGCCTGCCGCTCGATGCGGTGCAGCCGATGCGGCCCTGGTACGCCGCGCTGAACCTGTCGGTCATGCAGATGACGCAGGAGGGGTTTGATCCTTCGGCCGGAGTCGAGATGAAGATCGAGGCGGAGGCCAAGGCGAAGGGTGCGGCGTTCGTTTACCTCGAAACGGTGGACCAGCAGCTTGGTGAGTTTGCGCGGCTCGATACCTGCGCGCAGGTCGAGTTCCTGATGCAGAGCGTGCAGACAATGGATCAGGGCGACGAGATGCTGGACCTGCTGGTATCGGAATGGGCGGACGGTGACACGGCCGGGCTCGGCGCGCTGATGGCGTCGCCGGAAGAGTTCGGGTCGGTCGCGGCCTATGACGCGCTGCTGAAGAACCGGAATGAACGCTGGACGCCGATCATTGCGGGCATGCTGGAAGCCCCGGGCACGCGGCTGATCGCAGTGGGCGCCGGGCACCTTGCGGGCGAGGACAGCGTTATCAGGATGC
>JAIXVM010000289.1 GCA_027482995.1 Hyphomonadaceae bacterium
AGTCTACGAGATCAACACCAACCCGATGATCGAACCGTCGACCCAGCACCCTTACCCCGAACGGGTGGAAGCGTTCCGCCTTTCCGACCTCGCCTACCTCGAAGCGCTCAAGGCGCTCGACACGCCTCATTCCGGGAAGCGGATAACGGTCAATCTCCCGGACATGCTCGCCAAGCGGCGACGCCGCACACGGCTTTGGCCGGGGTACCAATGGATGCCCTAGTTCGGCGTCACAGCCCCTCGAACAACGCCGTAGACACATAGCGCTCGGCGAAGCTCGCGAGGATGACCACGAGAGTCTTGCCGGCCATCTCGGGTCGCTTGCCGAGGGTGACGGCGGCGTGGGCGGCGGCCCCGGACGAGATGCCGCCGGGGATGCCTTCGACTTTCGCCAGTTTGCGCGCCGCCGCGATCGCTTCGCTGTTGGAGACCTTCAGCACTTCATCGATCAGGCTGGTATCGGCGTTGCCGGGAATGAAGCCGGCGCCGATGCCCTGGATCATGTGGGGGCCGGGCGCGCCGCCCGAGAGGACCGGTGAGGCTTCCGGCTCGACGGCATACATGGCCAGGCCCGGCTTGCGCGGCTTCAGAACGCGGCCAACGCCGGTGAACGTGCCGCCGGTGCCGATACCGGCGATGACGGCATCGACCTTGCCGGCCGTGTCCGCCCAGATTTCCTCGGCAGTGGTCTTCTCGTGAATGGCGGGGTTGGCCGGATTGTCGAACTGGCTGGGGCTGACCGAGCCGGGGATCGATGCCAGAAGCTCTTTCGCTTTCGCGATCGCGCCGCCCATCCCCTTCTCTTTCGGGGTCAGCTCCAGTTCGGCGCCGAGATAGGCGAGCATCTTGCGCCGCTCGATCGACATGGATTCCGGCATCGTGAGGATGAGGCGGTAGCCGCGCTGGGCGGCGACGAAGGCGAGGCCGATGCCGGTATTGCCGGAGGTCGGCTCGATCAGTGTCCCGCCGGGCTTCAGTTTACCCTCGGCTTCGAGGCCGAGGATCATCGCCAGGCCGATCCTGTCCTTGACGCTGGCGAGCGGGTTGAAGAATTCGAGCTTGAACAGAAGGTCAGCCTTGACGCCTTCGGCCTTTGCGAACTTCTCGGCGCGCACCAGCGGCGTTGCGCCAATGGTCTCGAGGATCGAGCCATAAACGCGCCCGCGCGGGCCATCGAGCGTGACGCCGCCGTCGAGTTTCACGGTTCCGGACATGGAGGTCTCCCTTCAGAGATGAACTTGAAGGGGGAAGTATCGGTACGGACGGGGGGAAGGCAACCGATGGGCGTGTTTAGCTGGGCTGAACGGTCAGCACTTCGAACAGCCGCCGCCCACCGATTCCAGAAGTTTTGCGTCCTTGTCCATGCCGGGGTTCGGCGTCGTGAGGAGGCGGTCGCCGACGAAGATGGAGTTCGCGCCGGCGAGCAGGCACAGGGCCTGACCCTCCGGGCTCATCGACTCGCGGCCCGCCGACAGGCGCACCCAGCTTTGCGGGAAGACGATACGACAGGTTGCGATGGCGCGGACGAGTTCGAGCGTGTCGAGCTCTTCGCTGTTGCCCAGCGGTGTGCCCTTGATGGGGACAAGCTTGTTGACGGGCACGCTTTCCGGATGCGGCGTCAGCTTCGACAGTTCGTGGATCAGCCCGATGCGGTCTGCACGGGATTCGCCCATGCCAAGGATGCCGCCGCAGCAGAGCTTGATGCCGGCCATCCGGGCGCGCCCGAGCGTTTCGAGCCGGTCGTCATAGGTGCGTGTGCTGACGACATCGCCGTAATACTCGCGCGAGGTGTCGAGGTTGTGGTTGTAATAGTCGAGACCGGCCGCCTTCAGTGCTTCGGCCTGGCCCTCTTCGAGCATCCCGAGCGTAACGCAGGTCTCCAAGCCTTCAGCCTTCACGGCGGAAATCATCTCGGCGACCCGCGGCAGGTCGCGGTCCTTGAGTGAGCGCCAGGCCGCGCCCATGCAGAAACGGTCGGCGCCATTGGCTTTTGCGCGGCGGGCGGTTTCGACGACTTCCTCGAGCGGGAGAAGTTTCTCGGCCTTGAGCCCTGTGTCGAACTTCGCGGACTGGCTGCAATAGCCGCAGTCCTCCGGGCAGCCGCCGGTCTTGATCGACAGGAGCTGGGATTTCTGCACGGCGCCGTCTTTCCAATGCGCCGCCTTCACCGCCAAGGCGCGCGCCATCAGCTGGTCGAGCGGCAATTCGTAGACCGCCGCGATCTCTTCGCGGGTCCAATTCTGGCGGGGGGCGAGATCATTGTTCATTCTGAAAGCTCCGAAGAGTGATGCGCCGGTTTCTTCTGCCAAGGCGTGCCAGCTGGCAAGCCGCAAATGGGGAGCGGGAGCCTGAGAGGGAGGGAAGATGGCGCCCCGCGCAATGGCTGAACGCCCAAAAATGGTGAGCAAGGCGCCGTTTTCGGTCGCGGCTTACGCGACAAGGAGAGGCTAAAGCCCAGCACCGTGCAGGTGCAAAAGCCGCGCCCGGCCGCAAACGATTCCGGTAGTCAGAGATTGAAGTTAAGGTTATCAAGCAGGTGGGGTAAGTCATGATCGTCGTTCGAAAAATCGCCGCAAGGCAAGACGTCCATGATTGTGTAGGTACTCCAGAGCGGCTGCGGCTTTCAATTTGGAGTTCCCCGATGCGCATTGCTTCAGCCTTGCTCATCCTGACGCTTTTAGCGGCCCTGGCCACGTGCGGAAGCCTGTTTTCAGCAGACCGCGGTCAGACGGCCGCCGCACCTGAACGCCCCAACATCCTGATCATCCTGACCGATGACCAAGGCTACGCCGATATCGGTGCCTTTGGGGCAACCGATCTCGAAACCCCGCACCTCGACCGGCTGGCGAGCCGGGGCGTCCGGTTCACCCAGTTCTACGCGGGAGCACCCATCTGTTCGCCGTCACGCGCATCGCTGCTGACCGGCAAAACGCCGGAGCGCGCCGGCGTTCCTACGAATGTCGCTTCGCGCGTTACAATCGATGGCATGCCGGCCGCGCAGGTCACGATTGCTGAACGCCTAAAGGAGCACGGGTACCGGACCGGTATGGTCGGCAAATGGCATCTTGGGGCATCGCCCGTGACAGGGCCTGGCAACCAGGGTTTCGATTTCTCGTTCGGCCACATCAATGGCTGCATCGATAATTATTCGCACACGAACTATTGGGAAGAGCCTTATGCGCATGACCTGCAGCTCAATGGACAACAGGTCTACCGGCCCGGAAAATATTTTCCGGACCTGATAGTGCAGGAGGCGGAGCGCTTCATTTCGGAGCCGTCCGATCAGCCCTTCTTCCTCTACTTCGCAATCAACATGCCGCACTACCCTTACCAGGGCGATCCGCGCTGGCTGGCGCACTACAAGAGCCAGGGGATGGAAAATCCAAGGCTGGAATACGCAGCTTTCATCTCGACGATGGACGATAAGATCGGACGCGTTCTGGAAGCTGTCGAAAAGGCCGGCGAACTCGACAACACGATCATCATCTTTCAGTCCGACCACGGATTTTCGACCGAGTCGCGTGCAAACTTCGGCGGCGGCAGCGCGGGGAACCTGCGCGGTGCGAAGTTTTCGTTGTTTGAAGGCGGACTGCGTGTCCCGGCCATGATCTCCTGGCCCGGAAAGTTACCGGCGCCGGCCGCGCGCATGCAGTTCGCGGTGTCCGCCGACTGGTTCCCCACGATCCTCGACCTGGCGGATATTCCGGCCGACGGGCTTGATTTTGATGGCAAAAGCCTCGTTCCGGTTATCATGGACGGCGCCGCCGCGACGCCGCATGACCATTACATCTGGAAATGGGATCCGGCACGGGCCGTCCGCAAGGGCGACTGGAAGCTGATCTACGACACGTTTGATACGTCACCGCTGCCCGGTCAAAGCCAGTCTGTGGCGATTCCCGGACCGTATCTCGTCAACATCGCCACCGACGAAACCGAAAGCCAGAACCTCGCCGCCGCGCACCCGGAAATCGTTCGGGAGCTCAGCGCGCTGCTGGAAGAGCCGAAGCCCTAACCGATAACGCCTGTCAGGGCGGCACGTGCCGCAAGCTGAGGGCTCATCAAGTGCGTGCGGCCACCCCGGCCCTGACGGCCTTCGAAGTTGCGGTTCGACGTCGATGCGCAGCGCTCGCCGGGGGCAAGGATGTCCGGGTTCATGCCGAGGCACATTGAGCAACCTGGCTCGCGCCATTCAAAACCGGCCTCAAGGAACACGACGTCGAGGCCCTCTTCTTCGGATTGCGCGCGCACGAGGCCTGAGCCCGGCACAACCATCGCCCGCACGCCGGGCGCCACCTTGCCGCCCTTTGCAATCGCGGCGGCAGCACGCAGGTCTTCGATGCGGCTGTTCGTACACGAACCGATGAACACGCGCTGGACCGGCGTGCCGGCAATCGGCTTTCCGCCTTCGAGGCCCATATAGGCGAGCGCGCGTTCGCACGCCGCGGCCTTCACGGGATCGGCAAAATCTTCCGGACGCGGAATGATGCCGGTGACGGGAATGCCCTGCTCCGGGCTGGTGCCCCAGGTGACGGTGGGGGCGACGTCTTCACCCTTGATGTGGAGGACATGGTCGAACACGGCGTCATCGTCCGAGTGCAGCGTCTTCCAGAAGCGCTCCGCCATTTCCCAAGCGCCGCCTTTCGGCGCGGCCGGGCGGCCTTTCAGATAAGCGAAGGTCTTCTCGTCGGGCGCAACAAGGCCCGCGCGGGCGCCGCCTTCGATGGAGAGGTTGCAGAGTGTCATCCGGCCTTCCATCGAGAGCGCGCGGACCGCTTCGCCGCGGTATTCGATGACATAGCCGGTGCCGCCGGCGGTGCCGGTGATGGCGATGATATGGAGGGCGAGGTCTTTGGCGGTCACACCGTCCGGCAGGCGGCCCGACACCTCGACCGCCATATTCAGCATCTTCCGGGCCCGGAGGGTTTGCGTGGCGAGCACATGTTCGACTTCCGAGGTGCCGATGCCATGGGCGAGTGCGCCGAAAGCGCCGTGGGTGGACGTATGGCTGTCGCCGCAGACGATGGTCATGCCGGGCTGTGTGCGCCCCTGCTCCGGGCCGACGACGTGGACGATGCCGTTGTTGATGTCGCCCATCGGGAAAAACTTGATGCCGTATTCGGCGACATTGCGCGTCAGCGTTTCGAGCTGGTTGCGGGCTTCGGCGTCCTTCACGCCCGCAAGGCCAAGGGCCTGGTTTTCGGTCGGCGTGTTGTGGTCGGCGACGGCAAGGGTGAGTTCCGGGCGGCGCACGCGGCGGCCGGCGACCTTCAGCCCGTCAAAGGCCTGCGGGGTCGTCACCTCGTGGATGAGGTGCAGGTCAATGTAGAGGAGGCTCTCGCCCGAGGCCGGGTCGGTGTGGACGACATGCGCGTCCCAGATCTTGTCGTAGAGGGTCTTGCCGGGCATTTCGGTCTCGCTGTTGGCGCGCCGCACCATAGCGGCGGCGCGGCAGGATGAAAGCCTGCCAAATGCGAAAACGCCCCTGCCGTGAGGCAAGGGCGCTTTGGAGGTTTGGCCTTGGGCCGGAAGACTACTCTTCGGCTGGCTTTTCGGCGGCGGCGGCAGCAGCTGCTGCGGCTTCGGCAGCCTCTGCAGCAGCGACGGCCTCAGCGGCAGCAGCAGCTTCAGCGGCTTCGGCGCGGGCTTTCGCGGCGGTGTCCTTGCGGGCGACCTTTTCGGCGTCCTTCTGGCGGCGGCGCTCGGTTTTCGAGACAGCCACTTCCTGCTGCTCGATGCCGTGGCCGGTGGTGCGCTCGGCGATACGGGCGCCTTTGCCGCGCAGGTCGCGCAGATAATAGAGTTTCGCGCGGCGGACACGGCCCTTGCGGACGACTTCGATGGAGTCGATCAGCGGCGAGACCACCGGGAACACGCGCTCGACGCCTTCACCGAAGGAGATCTTGCGGACCGTGAAGCTCTCGTTGAGACCCTGACCGGCGCGGGCGATGCAGACGCCCTCGTAGCGCTGGACGCGCTCACGGTCGCCTTCCTTGATCTTGACGTTCACGGCCAGCGTGTCGCCGGGCGAGAAAGCCGGAATTTTCTTGTCGCCGAGAACGCGGGCCATTTCGGCCGTCTCAAGCTCTTTAATCAGGTTCATCGCCAGTCTCCGGCGCAACAGATGTGGGGGGTCGGGAGTAAGCGGCGTATAAATCGGGGCGGCGGTCAAAAGTCAACGCCTTTGAGCGGTCAAGGCGCCACTCTTCTATGCGCTTATGGTCGCCGGAGAGGAGAATCTCCGGAATCGGATGCCCTTCCCACTCCCGCGGCTGGGTGTATTGGGGATGTTCGAGCAGGCCGGTCTCGAAGGATTCCCCGGTCAGCGAGGCCGCATTACCCGCCACGCCGGGCAGGAGGCGCACCGCGGCCTCAACCATCGCCATCGCCGCGACATCGCCGCCCGCGAGGACAAAATCGCCAAGCGAGACCTCCTGGAGGCCGCGCGCCTCGATCACCCGCTCGTCGAGACCCTCGAACCGGCCGCAGAACAGGACGACGCCCGGCCCGGCCGCCCAGTCGCGGGCCATTTGCTGGTTAAAGCGGGGGCCGCGCGGGGAGAGGTAAACGCGCGGGCGGCCATTCGCGGGCACGTTGTCGAGGGCAGCCGCGGCGACATCCGCGCGCAGCACCAGTCCTGCCCCGCCCCCGGCGGGCGTGTCATCGACCTTACGGTGCTTGCCCTGGCCGAAAGTGCGCAGGTCGACCGTCTCCAGCGCCCAGAGCCCCTCGGCGCGCGAGCGGCCGAGGATCGAGGCGCCGAGCGGCCCGGGATACGCCTCGGGCACAAGGGTGATGCAGGTGGCGGTGAACATGGGCGGGGTGTAGCGCGCGGGCGCTCAGCCGCCAACCGCGCTCTCGTCGGGGCCGAGGGCGGGCACGGGCACATCCTTCGGCTGCGTCTCGCCGGTATTGCCGCGCATCAGTTCGCGTCCCGCGAACTGGCCGCCGGTGAGCTGCAGCGCAAAGCGTTCCTCGTCGCGGCGGCGCACTTCCGCGATGGCATCGTCGATGGCGTCTTCGGGCTCACCCAACCGGTCGAGCGCGGCGCGGGCCATCTTGATCGCGGATTCGAAAGTTTCACGGACGGGATAGTCGACGCCCGCCTTCACCAGCTCGAGGCCATGTTCCCGGTCATAGGCCCGCGCGAGCAGCAGGACATGCGGGAATTCATGGCGGACCAGCTCGACGATCTTTGTCGCCGCCGCGCGGTCATCGACGCAGACCAGGATCAGCGAGGCATCATGCGCCCCGGCGGCGTGCAGGATGTCGAGCCGGCTGCCATCACCGAACCAGACCTTGAAGCCGAACTGCGCGGCGACCCGGATCATCTCGGGGTCGTTGTCGATGGTGGTGACGGAATAGCCGCGCTGCAGCAGCGGCTGGGTGACGATCTGCCCGAACCGGCCGAAGCCGATCAGCAGCGCCGTACCGGTCACGTCGACCGGCACCTCGACACCGCTTTGATCCAGCTTTTCCTTTGGCATCAAGCGGTCATGGATCAGCACGAAGAGCGGCGTCATCAGCATCGAGACGATGATGATGGCAGTGAGCAGAGCGTTGCCTTCCGGTGAGATCAGCCCGACCGCGAGGGCGGCGGCGTAGAGCACGAAGGCAAACTCGCCGCCCTGCGTCATCAGCACGGTGCGCTCCACCGCTTCATGATGGCTCGCCTTGAACACGCGGGCGACGGCGTAGACGCCGATCGCCTTGAGCGCGGTGAAGGCGGCGACGCTGATGGCAATCAGCTGCCAGTTGGCGGCGACGATGTTGAGGTCGAGCGACATGCCGACCGCGAGGAAGAAGAGACCCAGCAAAATGCCCCGGAAGGGTTCGACATCCGCCTCCAGCTCATGGCGATAAGAGGATTCCGACAGCAGCACGCCCGCGAGGAAGGCGCCCATGGCCGTCGATAGCCCGCCCAGCTGCATCGCCCAGGCGGCGCCCATCACGATCAGCAGGGCAGCGGCCGTCATCACCTCGCGGGCGCGCGCCGCCGCGAGCAGGCGGAACACAGGGTTCAGCAAGTAACGACCCGCGATCACGAGGCCGAGAATGGCGCCCAGGCCGATCGCGACGCCGCGCAGACGCTCGGCCAGCGAGACATCGCCGCCGCCAGGCGCGAGGAAGGCGACGAGCGCGAGCAGCGGCACGATGGCGAGATCCTCGAGCAGCAGGATGGAGATCATCCGCTGGCCCTTCTCCTTCGCGATATCGCCGCGCTCCTGCAGCATCTGCATGACGATCGCGGTGGACGTCAGCACGAAGCCGGTGCCGGCGATCAGCGATTGCTGCATCGTGTAGCCGAGCGCGAAGCCGACCCAGGACAGGAGCAGGATGCAGGTCGCGACCTGCGCGAGGCCGAGGCCGAAGATTTCCCGGCGCATCGACCAGAGCCGCGAGGGCTGCATCTCGAGGCCAATGATAAAGAGGAACATCACCACGCCGAGTTCGGCGACGTGCAGGATCGCCTCCGGCTCGGTGAACACGCGGAAACCGAACGGACCGATGGCGAGGCCGGCAGCAAGGTAGCCCAGCACGGAGCCGAACCCGATCCGCTTGAAAATCGGCACCGCGACGACGGCCGAGCCCAGCAGGATGACGATGGCGCCGAGATCGACGGCTGTGGATTCGGCGGCCATGCTGCGTTCCTTATGGTCAGCCGGAGCCTTACAGAGGCTGGCCGGGCCTGCAAGGTGGGGGCGGCCAGTTGGATTCGCCGCCGGGCTGGACTAGGCAGAAGGCGTATGACCCAGACCCCTGCCCTTTCCGTGCTGATCCCCTTCTTCAATGAAGCGGGCAACGTGCATCCCGTGATCGACGAGGTGCACACGGTGCTGGCGGGCATCGACTTTGAAGTGATCTGCGTGAACGACGCCTCGGGGGATGCGACCGGCGCCGAACTCGCCGAGGCGAAGGCCCGCCATCCCGGCACCGTGACCGTGCTGACGCATGTCGCACGGCGGGGAAAATCCGCGGCCCTGTTCACCGGCCTCAAATCCGTACGCGGAGATTGGGTGCAGCTGCTGGACGGGGACGGGCAGAATGACCCGGCCGACACGGCGCGCCTCTGGAACGCAATGATCGCGCCCGGCGCGCCGCCCCGGCTCGGCATCATCGCCGGCAAGCGCAACAGCCGGAACGATTCCGGGTTCAAATGGGTCCAGTCGCGCGTCGCCAATGGCGTGCGCCGGTTTGTGCTGAAGGATGATGCGACAGATACAGGCTGCGGCTGGAAACTGATCCGCACCGCGGCTTTCCGCGACCTTCCCTACTTCGCCTCAATGCACCGTTTCCTGCCGGCGCTGATCAAGCGCGCGGGCTGGGACGTTCGCGAGGAGAAGGTCAATGACCGGGTGCGCCTCGCCGGCCAGTCAAAATATGGGTTCCTGGGACGCCTCGGCGCCGGCATCTTCGACCTGATCGGCATGTTCTGGCTGGTGCGCCGGGGCGGCTACGGTGTCGCCGCCGAATGGAACGATCCACGCGGCGGCTGAACCTGAGACCTATTCGTCGCCGTCGCCGCGGCCACGGACTCGGCCCCGAGGGCCTTCGCCGTTACCGTCGCCGGAGCTCGACTCGCGGCGCTCTTCAAAGGCGGGTGGTGGCGGTGGCGGAGGGGGCGCCTCGAAGGAAGGAGGCGAGAAGTCACGCGACCCGCCGCCATCAAATGATCCGCCTTCGGAGCTTCCGCCCCGGAACCCGCCACCACGACGCCCACCATCATCATCGCCGCCGCGGCCACGGCCGCGCCAGTCGTCGCCGCTGCTCGGCCGCACGGGCTCGGGCCCGCCCAGCAAGCCGCTGGGATCACCGCCCGGTTCGCTTCCGCGGCCGCCTCGGCCAATGCGCGGGTCACGCGGCGGATCGGCGAGCGGCGCCACATCCACGGGCGGCGAGCCGCCACCCGGGGTCCAGCTTCCGCTGCCGCGTCCGTCGCGGTCACCGCGACCGGTGCGCGGCGTGTCCGGTATCGGCGTCACAGGGCGCGTGCCGCCTTCGCCGGGGCCCCAGCGATCGCCGGGTACGTCCCGGGTCGGCCGGTCGTCCCGGTCGCCGCGTCCGCCATGGTCGTCATCGTCATCCGGACGCCAGTCACGCCCGCCGCCGCCGCGGCCGTCCCGGTGATCGCGGTCGTCCCGACGCCAATCGCGCCAGTCGTCGCCGTGCCGGCCATCGCGCCAGCTCCAGTGGCCGTGGCGCCAATCGGAGGGACGCCAGTCCCAACCGGTCCAGTAGGAGTTCAGCACGGAAGGGCGCGGGTGGCGCCGGTAAACGGAGGTGTAGCGGACGGTGCCGCGCGGGCCCCAGGCAAAGCCGTAGGGATCATACCCCCAGGTCGGGCTGTAATAGCCGTAACGGTAGTAATCCGGCGAATAACCAAAGTGCGAAACGCTGACCCCCCAGGAGCTGGCATAGCCATAGTTCCACCGGTCATAACCATAGGTCTCTTCGTGCGCGTAGCGGATGTAGCCATACCGGTCGCGTGTGAACATCAGGCCGTGCGCGGCCTGGGTGTATTCGTAGATGGGGCGCACGGATGTGACCCGGCCGGCGAGGCCGAACCAGCCCAGATCGCTGACGTCTTCTGTGATGAACACGCAGCGCCCGGTAAAATCCTTGTGCTCGCAGAGTTCCCACTGGCCGGCGAAGACTGCGACCGAACGCGTATCATCATTGAAGGAGAGATCCTTCAGGCTGGCGAACGGATCGAACACGTCGCGGATGTCGCCGTAGAAATTCTCTTCGCTGAACAGCGCGATCGCGGCAGGCGCTTCGTCGGGCCTCGAAGAATACTCGGCGAGCGCAGACGGCGTCGCAAAGACAGCCGGAACGGTGAGCGCGACAACGGTGCGCAAAGACAAGCGGCGCATGGGGGACCCTTTCGTCCAAGATATTGGAACCTTGCCACGGCGCGTCTGAACTGGATGCAACAGGGATCCGCGTCGCTGCTATTCGCTGTCCGGGCTTCCCGCAGGCTCGGCCCAGACGGCAAGGTCCGGCACCACGACGCGCCGGGCCGCCACATCCACCACCGGCACATCCGCCCGCGTGAAGGGCACGAATATGGTTGCTGCCTGGCCGTTCACGTCGATCTCCAGAAGATCACCCGACCCGAAATTCTGAACCGAGCGAACTCGCCCGGCAGGCGAGTCGCCGCCGGCGAACACCTCCATTCCGGCGAGGTCCTCGACATAGAACTCGTCTTCGTCCGCCTCCGGAAGGCGCGCGCGGGGCACGTAGAGCAGCTTGCCGCGCTGGGCGTCCCAGGCTTCCTTCTCAAGGACTTCCTTCGGCCGGACGATGAAATGATCCTTGCCCGGACGGGCGGATTTCGGGGTGATTACCACCGCGCCCGCCTCGTCCATCAGCGGTCCGTAGCCGAACAGCGCTTCGGGATCGGCCGTATAGCTCTTCACGCGGACTTCGCCGCGAACACCATGGGCGCCCCGGAGGACGCCCACAGCAATCAGTTTGTCTTTGGTCTTGCCTGTCATCCGCCGCTTCTTAGCGGCAGAGAACGTCCGAGAGAACAGGGCCCGAGCCTTTATAGACCGCTTCAGACAGACCCTGATCCTGGCAGAAGCGGGTCGCGGCGCCGTCGCGGTTCGAGATCCGCGCGCCCCGATAGGCCGGCGCCGGGAAGAAGACGGTCTGTTCGCCCTCGATGCCCTCTGCCCCGCCGCTGACCGGCGGCGGCGGATAGATCGGATCAACTACCGGCCGGCGCCAGGGCCCCTCGCGGCGCACGTCATAGCGGCGGAACGAGGAGACGGTATCGTTCAGGCCAAGCACGCCAAGATCGCTGATCGAGCCTTCCAGCAGCTCGCACGTGCCGCGATAATCTGTGTTCTGGCAAACCAGCCAGTCACCGCGATTCACCAGAACCGAGCTGGCCGTATCATTGAACCGAAACTGGTCGAGGCTCGCTTCGCCTTCATCGAAGCCCAGGAAGGGTCCGCCAAAATCGCCGTTCGCAAAGAAGGCGATGTCGTAGCTGCGGGGACCTTTGTCATACGCCGTGACCTGCGCTGAGGAGACCTTTCCCGACAGATCAAGCTCCCCGAGATTGGTAACGGTCCGGTCCACGTACTCGCAGCGCCCTTTGAGATTTCCGTCTGAGCAGAGCAGCCAGACGCCGCCTTTCACTTCAACGCTGCGGGCCTTGTCGTTGAACTGGATGATGTTGAAATTCGGCGCGTCCGCGGTCAGCTCGACGGACGTGCCGCGCAAGCCCGTGTCGGAGTAGAGCACGATTGACGGCGGGCCGGACGGCAGTTGAGGGCGGCGGCGGCTTTCCTCATCCCCCTTCTGGGCCTGCGCCCCGGGCGCGGCGGCCATCAGGATGAAGGCGGCGACGAGGAAGGTCTGGGCCAGAAAATCGCGGGGCATCTGAAGTCTCTCCAAGCAATGAACGAAGTCTTGCCGCGCTTTGCCTGAATGGTCCATTCCCGCGCCGTTGGCTTTTGTTCAGGTCCGCCGCCAAACGCAAAACAGCCAGCGCCCCCGGCCGGGAACGCTGGCTGCATGCCCAGGCGATGACGCCTCAGGCTTCGGCAGGCTCTTCAGCAGCAGCGAGTTTCGCGGCGGCCTTGGCGGCGCGCTCTTTCGCCCGCTCCTGGGCTTTCTTGCCGGGCTCGGCTTTCTTCGGGTTGTTGCTGTTCGTGAACACAGCCACCGGCTTGCCGTCGACTTCTACTTTCGAGAGGAAGCGCAGCACGCGGTCGGTCGGCTGGGCGCCTTTCTTGATCCAGTCGGCGGCCTTGACGGCATCGACTTTCACGCGCTCAGCGGAATCTTTGGCGAGGCGCGGATCATAGGTGCCGATCTTCTCGATGAAGCGGCCGTCGCGCGGGGCGCGGGCGTCGGCAACGACGATCGAATAGAAGGGGCGTTTCTTGGACCCGCCGCGGGCGAGCCTGATTTTGAGTGACATGGGGATCTCCTGTTTGTCTTGTCTCTCGGGGTTTCTTATTCGGCCTCTTGGCCGCGTAGCTGCTCATGGTGGCGGATCACTTCCGCCACGATGAAAGTGAGGAATTTCTCGGCGAAGGCCGGGTCGAGCCCGGACTCGTGGGCAAGGCGGCGCAGCCGGTCGATCTGCTCAGCCTCGCGGGATTTGTCCGCAGGCGGCATATTATGCAGCGCCTTCAGCTTGCCGACTTGCTGGGTCAGCTTGAAGCGCTCGGCCAGTGTGTGGACGAGGATCGAGTCCATGTTGTCGATGGACGCGCGCAGCTGGTTCAGCTGGAACAGGGCGAGGGTCTGTTCGGGGTTATTCATTTCTTCTTGCTCCCGGGAAGGCCAGGCAGTCCGCCTGCGGAGGGTCCGCCCAGACCCGGCAGGCCGCCAGGCATTCCGCCCGGCATACCGCCGCCGCCCATGCCGCCCATCTTGGCGAGGTCGGCCGGATTAAGGCCCGCCTGCTGCGCCATGCCGAGCATGTTGCGCATGCCGCCCTTGGTGCGCATCTGCTTCATCATGGTGGCCATCTGAAGATGCATCTTCAGCAGCTTGTTGACGTCCGACACCTGCACACCCGCGCCCGCCGCGATGCGCTTGCGGCGCGAGGCGTTGAGCAGCGCGGGCTTGCGCCGCTCGGCTTTCGTCATCGAGAGGATGATCGCTTCCTGGCGTTTCAGCACCCGGTCGTCGATGTTCGCCATCGCTTCCTTGGCTTTGCGTACGCCGGGCATCATGCCCATGATGCCGGTCATGCCGCCCATGCGCTGCATCTGGCGCAACTGGTCGGCGAGGTCGTCAAGATCGAATTCACCCTTCTTGAGCTTCGCGGCCATCCGCTCGGCTTTTTCGGCGTCCATCTGCTCGGACGCCTTCTCGACGAGGCTGACGATATCGCCCTGCCCAAGGATACGTCCGGCGACGCGCTTGGCATCGAACGTGTCGAGCCCGTCAAGCTTCTCGCCAACGCCGAGGAACTTGATCGGCAGGCCGGTGACCGCGCGCATGGAGAGCGCGGCGC
>JAIXVM010000152.1 GCA_027482995.1 Hyphomonadaceae bacterium
CGCAGACTATGCTGTGACTTCGGGCGCCTTTGCAGCGACGGTTCGGGCATCGAGCGGCAATCAAGCCGGTGATCCTGTACGCGCTGCAGCGGCAATTGATCAGGCAGTCAATGCGGCCGATCCGCCGCTTCGCCTGCTGCTGGGTAAAGCCGCTCTCAGCACAGCACGCGAAAAAATTGAACTGCTTCAGCGCGACTTCGATGCGTGGGAGCGCGTGACGATCAACGCCGACTTTCCGCTTTAGACCAGTGCATTTCGAGGACGGCAGAAGCCGTCCTCGCAGTAGCCGCTAAGTGCCCGGAAACGCACCGAGGGCGAGCGCTGCAGAGGCCGTTTCCATCCGATCGATTAGTCGCTCGGACAGCACGGAACTCCGTGACGGCATAGACGCGACCGATCAAAGCGGTAATGTCTGAGCTTGGACAGACAACAGACGTTCGGAATGCGAGCGCTGACGGCCGCAACGGGCCAAGTCGGCTCCGATCGTAGAGATTGACATCCGGCAGGGTCACCGCAGTCCTGTCATTGAGCTGCCACACCACAGCGAGGCTGGAGATCGCCGGAAACGGACAGTCACGCCGCGCGCTTGGCGCCCGCAATCACCCAAGCAACCCAACCGGCGACAGAACCGATCCCCACAGTTGCAAGCAGATCAATTCCCGTGAAGACCCAACCAAGCGGCGTCGGCAATCCGTCACGAACAACTTGGCGCCCCCATGACCAGGATTCGAAGGTGCTGTTATCGTTGAGCGCTGTTGGTAGAGCGGCCAACACTCTAAGGATGATGCCGGTCAAGCCAACAACGAAGCCAACCACCGCTCCCACTTTCACGGCGTCCAAGCGCGTTGCGAGTCCTCTTTTTTCCGCGAAACGCCAAGCCGGAAAGCCAATGGCAAAACACACTATCAGTGCAAGCGGAAGCCCAAAGATCGCATACAGTTCGATCCACGAAACGACTTGAGCCGGTGGCGGGACATAGCCGTCGTATTGAAGAAAGGTCGTAGCGAACCAGAGTCGGAGTATGGGCCAACCGAGATCAACAAGTGTCGTCAGAGCCCAAGCCACTGCGGCGGCGGCAAGCAAGCCACGCGTCTTTTGCCAACGGCTGATCTGTGAAACGACGCCCGTCATATAGTCATCTTTGGATGGAGTCATCGCAACAAACAATGAGTCCCGTACCTGCAGCGGGACAGATTGCTCCGATCTTCTGGTTCGGCGTCCGACAGGGTTACCTGGGTCCAGTCATTCGGCTGCCTCACCACCGCTCGGCAGGAAATCGCCGATTGCAGTCGTAGCCGTCTCCAACGGCAATGTCGGCCTTAGCGTGACTGTCTGCCTGCCGCAGGCCAGCGTTGCGGCATGATCACGACCTCTCCGGAATGACGTGGTAGATTTTAAGCCGCGATGGATTTTCCGCGGCCGGAATGAAGCCCGGCGGCGGGCGCCCGGATGCAAGATCCCGCAGCAGTGGCATGTCGTCCAGTGGTGCTAGGGACTCGGGTGCGCAGACCACCACATAATCGACGCCCTCCAGCGCCGCGCGTCGCACGGCCGGATCGGCCGATGTGAAAGCGAGCGCGAGCCGGCGGATGCCGGGCGCGGAACGATGGAAGGAGATGGTCGATAGGGTGTGCCCGCTGCCTGCGGCGGCAATCGGATAGTGAATCCCGAAGGGTGCCATGATCACACCCGGCGCCAGGCTTGCGAGCGCGCCAAAATCTTCACCGGCACAGTCTTCGTAGCGGAAATGAAGATAGGATTGGGCCACTTCGAAACGCGGTCCGGCAAAGGGGCTGAACCCGATCATAAGAAACGCCGCCAGGCTCGCGGGCGCCGCAGACTTCCAGAGGCGCGTGGGGCCGCGGATGGCCCTGGGCGCCGTCAGTATGCTGATTGCCAGCGGCGCGATAATGGCGGCAAGCAGGAATGCGAAGCGCACATACCGCGCAAAGAGCAGCGTCATGGCCAACCCGGCCAGAACAACCATCCAGGTGAGGAAGGCGTCGTCTTCGTGCACGCGCAGCCTGGACAGGACCGCTGCGCCGGCGAGCACCGCTGCGCCGATCGCAAGCGCCAGCACGGCTCCGAGAGCGCGCGTGGCAGGTTCGCGCACCAGTGTCAGTCCGGAAACCTCTTGCGGCACGTTGTCCAGCCAGAACGCTTTCGTCACCGGGTCGATCATGTGCAGCGGTCCGCCGGTACACACCGGAAACGCAACGGCCAGACCAGCGAGCAACGCCGCGCCCGGCACGCCCAGCGTTGCGAGCCGGAAGGCTTTCTGCGCAACGGATATCGAGGTCTCGCGGCCCCAGCAGAGGGGCGCTGCTGCAAGGATCAGGCCTGCCCCCATGACTGCCGCAATCCAGGGCGCGGAGATCGCGTCGCAGTGCACCTGAAGGATTTCCGCGGGCCCCGTCAGCACGAGCGCGGCGCCCGGTGCGAAGAGGGCCAAACCTGCGCCGGCCGCAACCATCCGGGGTCTCGCCGTGGGCTCACCCACCGCACCCAGAACCGCAATTCCGGCCAGTCCCACCACCATCATCGGAACTGTCTCCAACCCCACCGAAAGCGAGACGATCGCCGCCGCCGCCGCCGCAATCCCCGAAATGCGTGGATCGCGGATCGTCAAGCCCCGGATGAACGCGGCCAGAACGACCAGTTGCACATTGTGGTGATCTATCCGGCCAGGTGCAAACTCGACGGCCGCGAGCATCAGAAAGATCAGCATACAAATAAGTTCGACCGGGCGAAGGGTTCGTTTCAGCAAGGCCGTCACCGCCCCGTGGAGCAGCCACACCAGCGGCACGAGCATCATCGGAGGCCAGATCAGGCAAGCGACGTCCAGCGCCCGTTCGGCAGGCAGAAACATTTCGAGCAGACGCGTGATCAGCACGTAGGGTGCGTCCACCAGACGTGACCAAGGCGACTCATAGGGCGCCTGCGCCGTTACGATCGGCAGTGTCCGGTCATACCAGTGATTGTCAGCCAGAAGGTCTTCGATCTGCACCCGGCGAAGCGTATCGTCCACATCGATGACGGATGACACAGTCCGCAACCGGTCGCCCAGCGCGGCGGCGAGGCTGACCGCCAGAAGAGCCGCCATCGCCCAGAGCCGGGGACGGTTCCCGGACGAGAAGACATTGCTTTTCAAGGGAACACTCAACCTGTACTTCAACCTTCGGATACTCTACCATAGGCTACAGGGCGGGCAACTTACAGATTTGTTCCCGTATCCCGGCCGCTTCCAGAAGTCAGGTGACGCGGCGCATAAGTTTGTCGCGCGGCACTTCGGTGCCGCGAAGGAGCCTGACCCAAACCCCTGATCCGGGCCGTTTATTCAGAGTTGCCGTTCGCCTTTTTTCTGGTTGGGTGGTGGTGGTTAAGGCCCGCTGAGCGGAGCTCTTCGCATGCAAGAGAGAACGACTTGAAAGGGCCAGGTCAGCTCCTATCGTAGGGATTGGCATCCGGCAGGGTCTCCGCAGTCCAGTCGTTCGACCGTCTCACCCACGCCAGGCTGGAGATCGCCGGTTGCGGTCACAGGCCGACTGCCGCCGAATGACGGGTTGTGTGCAGCTTCTCGACTGAACGGCGGGTCAGAGTTAGACCAACGTCACCAACGCACGACCACCAAGCATTGAGTCTTGAGTCAAAACCCTTCAATCTTGCAGAATGAAACTCACGCCAGCGCTAGTTCTGATTTCATTGCTTCTGCCCGTATATGGCTGTCACGATAATGGCTCAGAAGCGCCTGTTGGCGAAGTGCAGCCGCGGCCAGAAAGCAGCGCTGGTTCCATCTACCTCGCATGCAGCAAGTATAAAATCCGGCACATGGAGGGCAGTTCTCTAGGGTTTTTCGATGAGAGCGGACGGCTGTTCTTTGTGAACGACAAGTCGGATGTGTCATTCATGACAGGGCCTGCAGAATACACCCTGAGCGAGAATGGATGCGACCTGCCACTGGGAGTTGGTCACGACGGAATGTACGGGATCATAATGCCCGACGGGCGTTTGTTTGCCGACAGACTATTTGAGAACTCTTACGGGCTTTACAAAAACACGCTTGCATATTCCGAAGGTGGTCAATGGGGCCTGATTACCGGTGATGGCGTCATCATTGTTCCTCCTAGCTATGATGAGATCGCTTGGCACCGAAATGGTCGGTTCATCGCAAAACGAGGAGACAGAAGGTTTCTGATGGATCATTTGGGGGCCTTGATCCCGATCGAGGAACATGAGGATTATTCTGCTACGTATCAGGACTTGATGCCCCCACGCAAAGCTTACCTGTCATGTCCAGACGGCACACGGCGATCATCCAAAGACGGAAGATGGGGCATAGTAGATGAGGAAGGCGCAATCGTCCTTACTCCCAAGTTTCGAGCCGTCAGCTGCCTGCATAACGGGAAAGCGTGGGCGCCGGACGAAGACAATCGGCGTTGGTGTCAGTACGATTCGGCGGGGCAAATCACGACGGTGTGCCGACCAGAATTCTACTTTTATCGTCCCACACACCACGATCCAAAAAAGCTGGCTGAGGATCCGTTTGAGAATAGCGTTATTTGGAACCGCAGGTTTCTCGATTACGGAGAGGGGCGCGTTGATGACCCTCCGGAATTGATAGGAGATGGCGTCCAAGGGTTTGGGGCATTGCCCGCGGCTCCAATAGTTCGTGAAGAGATGGAACCAGATTGGTTCAAGTGACCGATGCCATGCTGAGAGCTGCCGTTCGACGCGTTAAGTCGAGTGACGATTTAGGGCCAAACCAAGTCAACCGTTCTGTCGAC
>JAIXVM010000169.1 GCA_027482995.1 Hyphomonadaceae bacterium
ACGAATGAAATGAAGCACTGCGCCCGCGCCCGCGTGATGCCGACATAGGCAAGGCGGCGTTCCTCCTCGAGGCCGCGCAGGCCGCTCTCGTCCAGCGAGCGGCGGGACGGGAACACTTCCTCCTCCCAGCCGGGCAGGAACACGACGGGCCATTCGAGGCCCTTGGCGCCGTGCAGCGTCAGGATCTGGACCTGATCGTCGCTGCCGGCTCCTGAGGCCGCATCCATCACCAGTTCCACATGCTCCAGGAATCCCGCCAACGTGTCGAACTCGCCCATCGCGCGGATGAGTTCCTTGAGGTTGTCGAGCCGCCCCTGCGCCTGCGGGCTGCGATCCTTCTGCAGCATGTCCGTATAGCCGGACTCCTCAAGGATCATCTCGGCAAGCTCCGTATGCGGCAGACCGCCCGCCAGCTTGTCGCGCCACATGTTGATCTGGTCGATGAACACGGTCAGGCCGCGCTTCGCCGCGCCCTTGATCTCATCCGTCTGCAGAACCATCGGCGTCAGCGTGAACAGGCTGCGCCCATCCGCCCGCGCATAGGATTGCAGCTTGGCGAGGCTCGAATCCCCGACGCCGCGCTTCGGCTCGTTGACGACGCGCTCGAAGGCGAGGTCGTCATCGGGCGAGCGCACAAGCCGCAAGTACGCCATCGCATCGCGGATCTCGGCGCGCTCGAAGAAGCGCGGGCCGCCGATCACGCGGTACGGAATACCCAGCAGGATGAAGCGCTCCTCGAACGACCGCATCTGCCATGACGCGCGCACAAGCACCGCACACTGATCATGCCGGCCGCCCTTGCGCACCCAGCTTTCGATATCATCCGCAATCAGACGGCTTTCCGCCTCGCCGTCCCAGAGGCCGCGCACCTTGACCTTGGCGGCGTCCGGATCGCTCGCCGCCGCGCTGTCATCGCCGACATACAGCGCCTTGCCGAGCCGGCCCTTGTTATTGGCGATGATCGCCGATGCCGCCGCCAGGATGTGCTGCGTGGAGCGGTAATTGCGCTCGAGCCGCACAACTTTCGCGCCCGGGAAATCCTTGTCGAACCGCAGGATATTGTCCACTTCCGCGCCGCGCCAGCCATAAATCGACTGGTCGTCATCGCCGACGCAGCAGATGTGCTTCGAGCTGTGCGCAAGCAGCCGCAGCCAGAGATACTGCGCCACGTTCGTGTCCTGATACTCGTCCACGAGGATGTAACGGAACTTCGAATGGTAGTCCTGCAGGATATCGGGATTGTCCTGGAAGATCGTGATGTTGTGGATCAGCAGGTCACCGAAATCGCAGGCGTTCAGCACCTTGAGGCGCGCCTGGTAAATCCGGTAGCACTCGATGCCCTTGCCGTTGCCGAACAGCTCCGCCTCTTCCACCGGCACCTTGTCCGGCAGCAGTGCACGGTTCTTCCAGCCGTCGATCAGGCCCGCAAGATAGCGCGGCGCCCAGCGTTTTGGATCGAGGTTCTCGGCCTGCACGATCTGCTTGCACAGCCGCACCTGATCGTCCGTATCCAGAATGGTGAAGGTCGATTTCAGGCCCACCAGTTCGCAATGCTTGCGCAGGATCTGCGCCGAGATCGAGTGGAACGTGCCGAGCCAGCGCAGCCCCTCCCCGGCCTCGCCCAGCAGCGCCAGCGCCCGCTCGCGCATTTCGCGCGCCGCCTTGTTCGTGAAGGTCACGGTCAGCGTCTGCGAGGGATAGGCGCGCCGCGTCGCCACGATATGCGCCAGCCGCGCGGTCAGCACCCGTGTCTTGCCGGTACCCGCCCCCGCGAGCACGAGCAGCGGGCCCTCGGTATGCAGCACGGCTTCGCGCTGCTCTGGGTTGAGGCCGTTGAGGTACGGCGCGCCCTCCGCCGCGGGGGCGGGCGGACGGGCGGCAGCCATCTGGCTGATAGGCAGGCGATTCGGATTGGAACTCATCGGGAACATATAGCAGGGATGGCCTGATGTGTTACCGTCTTCCAGCATCAAATTCGAGGAGCCAGGGGACATGGCGAAATCCGACGAAGACCTGATGGCCGGCATGAAGGCGGGCCTGCTGGCCAAGACCGGCCACACGCTGGAACACTGGGTGAAGGTGGTTCAGACCAGCGGGATCGAGAAATTCAGTGACCAGATCGCCCTGCTGAAAACCCACGGCGTGGGCCATGGCCATGCCAGCTTCATCTGCCAGGCCGCCAAGGGCCGGTTCGAGGAAGACCCGGGCGACATGCTGGACGGCCAGTACAAGGGCAAGGAAGCCATGCGGCCCGTCTACGAGGCGATCGCGAAATACGCCGCGGGGCTCGGCAAAGATGTCGGCATCGATCCCGGCAAGACCGCGACCAGTTTCCGCCGGAACAAAAAGTTTGCCAGCGCCGTGCCAGCCTCGAAGTCGCGCATCGATCTCGGCATCAACCTGAAAGGCCATCCGGGCACGGAGCGCCTGACGCCGGAGAAGCCGGGCTCCATGTGCACACACAAGGTGAAACTGGAAACGGTCAAGGACTTCGACGCCGAGGTCAAAGCCTGGCTGAAGGCGGCCTACGAGAAAGCCTGACCCTCGCGCGCCGGCATTCCGTTCCTCGAGCAATAATGTGAACTTTCAAAGCTGAGCGACCTGCCCGATTGCCTCGCTGTCCGCGCGCCCATACACTATTGGTTGAACGGGGGAGCTTTGAATGATCCGGATGATTGCGATTGGTTGTCTCGCCGCACTGGCCGCGTGCTCGTTTGTCGTGCCCGCGAAGTCACGCCCGCAGAACACGCCTGGTCGCGAAAAATACGAAGTCATGGCAGAAAATCTGGAAAACGATTTGCGAACGCTCGAGTCCGTCCAGCGCAATATCCAGGAACAACTGGCAAAGAGAGGCGCGGAAGTCAGAATGATCGAGGGCGACGTCCTGCCGATGTTCTCGGGTGCGCCGAGTGCAACGCGCGAGACCGTGCTGGAAGTCTGTCACACTTTGGGCGGAGTCGTGGGAATCGAAGTCTGGACCTGGGCGGAAGGCGCGAGCGTTGGCCCTCAACACCCCTCCGTCCAGAAAGTGAAACTCGCACCCGGCACGTGCGTCTTCGCGAGCGGCGCGCTTGTAGAGGCGCGCGCCAGTGGGTTCACGAGCGTGGAGTCCCGTCTCGCGACCGAATGGTTGACTCAACGAATCGCTGCGCTCGAAACCGAGCCTCAATCGCCGGCGCGGGACGAATTGCTGAAAGAGTTCAAATCGCGAACTAAGAACCCGCCAACGTCGAAGGTCAGCTTCAGCCTTGTCACGCCGTAACGCGCCGAGCGGTCACTTCTTGTTGAAAGCAATCGTGACCTGGCCGATCTCGATGCCGTACCGGGTGACGTAGGCGCGGTTAATCAGCACGTCGTCCTGCATCAGGAACATCCAGTCGTCGAAGCCGACATTCCACACCGAGTCGCCGACTTTCAGGTCCACCTTGTATTTCCAGTTGAACGCGTTGCCGCTCACCTGCCCGACCGCGGGGACCGGCACATCACCGGCCGTGCCGCGATACTGGCCGTTTCCAAGAATGTCGATTTCCCAGACGCGCGTGTCGCGCTCCCCGTCATCGTATTCGAATTTCTCGGTCAGGGTCAGGCGGTTGCCCTTCACCTCGCCGGTGATGTTCACTTTGAACTGGCGGCGCACCTTGCCGAACCGGTCCTCGAACACGCCATAAGCGGTTGTCTCGCCCTTGAAGTAATCCTCCAGCACAAGCTGGCGGGGGGCGGTTTCAAACTGCTGCAGGGTGCTTCCCGAAGCGCAGCTGGTCGCCGTAACGGCCGTAGCCGCCAGCAGGGCGGGAAGAAGCAAGCGAGAAAATTTCATGAGGTCAGGTCCGATCTGCGATCACACTGTCTGTAATACGCAGGCCGGACCCGAACGGATGAACAATCCCTCGCGGGGCGCTTCCTAGTAGAGCGTGGCGAGCGCCTTGCCGTCATAGTCGCGCAGGTCGGCAAAGCGGCCTTCCTTGACCTTCTTGGCCCATTCGGGGTCCTGCAGGACCGCGCGGCCGACGCCCACGAGATCAAACTCGCCTTTGTCGAGGCGGGCTTCCAGATCGTCCAGCGAGCGCTGCGGCGCGCCTTCCCCGGCGAAGGATTTCTCGAAATCGCCGTTCAGGCCGACCGAGCCGACGGTAATCGTCGGCAGGCCCGTCAGCTTCTTCGCCCAGCCAGCACCGTTCAGGCCGTTCACGCCGTCGATCTCCGGGAATTCCGGCTCCCAGTAGCGGCGTTGCGAGACGTGCAGGCAATCTACGCCAGCATCGACGAACACCTTGAGGAACGCTTCGAGCTCCTGCGGGGTCGGCGCGAGGCGCGCGGTGTAATCCTGCTGCTTCCACTGCGAATAGCGCAGGATGATCGGGAAATCCGGGCCAACCTTCTTGCGGATCTCCCGGATGATATCGCCGCCGAAGCTGGCGCGGTCCACAAGACTGCCGCCATAACGGTCAGACCGCTTGTTCATCGCGTCCCAGAAAAACTGGTCGATCAGGTAGCCATGCGCGCCGTGGATCTCGAGCGTGTCGAAGCCGAGGCGTTTCGCGTCGGCGGCGGCGTCGGCATAGGCCAGCACCATGTCATCCACCTCGGCGGTGGTCGGCTCCGGCAGCACCTGCTTGCCGGTATGCGTGACACCCGAGGGGCTGTCGGTCGGCGCATCCGGCTCCGGGCCCGTGCCTTGTTTGCGCACCATGCCCTGGTGCCAGATCTGGGGCGCGATGGCGCCGCCCTCTGCGTGGACCTTTTCGACCACACGGCCCCAGCCCTTCAAGGCGTCAGCCTTGTAGAAGTTCGGCACGTTCGGGTCATTCGACGATCCGCCCCGGCGCACGGTCGTGCCCTCGGTGACGATCAGGCCGACATCGGCGGCGGCCCGGCGGGCGTAGTAATCCGCCACATCCTCTCCCGGCACCCCGCCCGGCGACCGGGACCGCGTCATGGGCGCCATGACGACCCGGTTCTTGAGTTCAAGTTTGCCGAGTTTGAAGGGGGTGAAGAGGGTTCGCGTCATGGAGTTGTCCTTTGGTCAGCTGCGCGACACGTGGGACGCCAGCGCGCCTGCGTCAACCATTGACGCAGCGGCGTCGGGGCGGCACCTCTAATCAGACGATTTAGTGGGGGTATAAATGAAGCGGATTCTGGCACTTTTCGCGTTCGGGCTCGTCACAGCCTGCCAGACACCCGGGTATGATTATGTCAGCCGGGCGGCGCCGAATTATCCCGAAGCCCTCGAATACACCGACGTGGTGGCCGGGCGGTTCGACGGGCCCGCAGGCGAGATCGCCGAACAGGAATTCTCGGCCCTGATCCGCTCCACGGAGCTTGAGGGCCAACCCTGGTTCGTCGTCCTGGATCCCGACCAGCCGCAAGGCATCTATGAAGGCGACGTTGTGGTCACGGGCTACCGGGGCGAAGTCCGGCGCGAAACCGAGCGCGAGTGCGTGGAGTGGGACGCCCCATTCGATTGCGAGCATCACGCCATCGTCGAGAAGGAGTGCGTGAAGGATATCGTCGATGTGGACGTTCGCGCCCGCCTGACAGATCCGGCCGCCCGGCGTATCGTCTTCACATCGGTCAAGGGCGGCACCTCCGAGCGGGAGGACTGCTACGACGTCGCCGAATATCCGGATACGGATCAACCAACCGGCACCGTCGGCTCGACGCGTTACGAAACCTATAGCGCGTACGATGCACCTTACGGCATGATCGCCGAAGCCGTGCCGGAAGCCGTGCGCCTCTTCCGCTTCGACATCGCCCCCTACATGGCCAGCTTCCGCGCCGAGATCGTGACCAACCCGTTGTCGGGTGAAGAGAAGGGCGATGCGCGGTTTGCGGCGGCTGTGAAAGCCACCAAGGGCGGCAACTTCCTGGGCGCCTGCGCGCAATGGGACGAGCTCGCCGCCGCCTACCCCGCCTCGCCCGGCATCCTGCATAACTCTGGTGCCTGCGCCGAGGCGCGCGGCGACATGGCTGGCGCGCACTCGCAGTACGCCCGCGCCGCCGAACTCGCCAAGCAGATCCCGCTGCTCAAGGACAAGGACGCGCAGGTGATCTTCGATGCCCTCGCCCGCGTTAACCGGGGACGGCGCGAGAACACACTGATTGATGAAGCGATTGAAGTCGGCGGAAGCTGAGCTGCGGGCTTAGCCCTGGAAGACGCCGATCAGTGGAAGGCCGGCGGCGCTGGCTTCAGCGGCGATGCCCCAGACGATGCCGGCAGAGAACGCAACGAAGCTGAACATCGTTTTCCAGAGAATGTTCTTCGCCACGGCGGTACGCTCCCGAACTGAAACAAGTCGGGCAACGAGTGCAAACCACGGGCCACGTTGTCAACGCTTTTTTAACCGTCTTTTGTGTCAGGCCGGTCGCGCTTGTGCGCCTCGGTCAGCGATGCCAGTTTTTCAGCCTTGGCGGCTTCCAGCTTCTTCTCGGATTTCGTGCGACCGAACTTGGCGCGGTTCTCTTTGGCGCGCTGTTCGGCCTCGGCCTTTTCTTTTGCCTTGCGGGCTTTGTTGAGATTGATCGGCGCGGTCATGCTCTCTCTAGTTTATCCCCACCTGCTCACTCTACATCGATCGCGCGAAAGGTGAACTGCGTCGGCGTCTTCATGCACCGATCCTTCCCGGGTTCGCTAAAGAGCCAGAATATTTTCCCCTCCGCGTCTTTCGTGAACCTCCTGCAGTGCGGCGCGCCTCGGTTTTCTCGGACAACGCAGACTTCATTGCCGGCAATCGTATAAGTGCTCCACACAGCGCGTTCCGATTCAGTTCGGTGACGCCCGTCCGCAAAGAATGTTTCCTCATAACTGCCGCCCGTAACATCGCTCATGACGCTGCCCGGGAAAACTCTCTTGAGCTCGGCTTCGCTGAGCGGCGGCACCTTTTCAGGATCGGTGCAGAAAGGGTGAAAAGAGACACTCGGAAAGGGCGGCCCCCTCCGGGCCTCTTCATCTCCAAGGCGACTGGCAACCTGAAACACCTGTCCCGACTCATCCCGCGCATACCGCGTGCAGAATGGTACCTTGTTTGTCTTCATGATCACGCAGACTTCGTTGTTTTCAATCGTGTAGGTGCCCCAGATTCGCCAACCATGATCGAACGTGTATCGACCGTCCGCGTAGTACACCTGACTGCCCGACGAGCCTCCCTCGGGCACCAAAACCGAATCCGCAAATAGCTTCACAAGCTCTGCATTCTCAAGAGGGCGAAGCTGCTGGGTTTCAGCGCCAGACTTTGTGGCGCACCCTGCCAGGCTTATCAGAACAACGAATGCCGAGGCGGTGAACAGACGCGCGGCTTTGGTCATGCTGCCAAAATCCGCGCGTCGAGTTTCGCCTTCACGTCCGGCCATTCGCGGTCGATGATGGAGAAGAACACCGTGTTGCGGACGTGGCCGTTGCCTACGATCTTGTGGTTGCGAAGGATGCCTTCCTGCACGGCGCCGAGTTTCAGTACGGCCGTGCGGGAGCGCATGTTGCGTTCGTCCACCTGGTACTGAACCCGCTTGGCGCCCCAGTCCTCGAATACATGGCCCATCAGCAGGCGTTTGCACGAGGGGTTCACGGCTGTGCCTTGCGCTTCCGGCGCGTAGCAGGTCATGCCGATCTCGACCGTCTTGTTGACCTCGCTGGGGTCCAGCCAACTGGTGATGCCAAGGAAGGCGCCGTCTGCAGGGCGCGTGACGATGAAGGGGATCATGCTACCGTCAATCGTCCGCCTACGGATGACTTCGATCCACTCCGTGACCCAGTCGCCCGGCGCCCAGTGAGACCAGAGCCGGAAGATTTCCGGGGCCCGCTTGTCCAGCGCGTAAAGCTCCGGCGCGTCCTTCGCCTCGTCGAACGGGCGTAGGCGCACATGCTCATTCTCCAGCGTGACCGGCGCCAGCTTCATCGACAGCTCTTACTTCTTGTGCGTTTCGCGCCACTGTTCCATCGCCAGCGAAATGGCAAAGGTTTCCCGGTACTTCGGACTGGACGCCGGACGCGGCGGCTGCTGCGAGGTCAGCGCCATGATCTCCGCGAGCTTGTTGTGCGCCGCCCCCGCCTGCCCTGCGCCGATATAGGCGTGCAGC
Organism: Hyphomonadaceae bacterium; assembly: GCA_027482995.1. Classification (GTDB taxonomy): domain Bacteria; phylum Pseudomonadota; class Alphaproteobacteria; order Caulobacterales; family Hyphomonadaceae; genus Hyphomonas. Next base: position 8,071 of record JAIXVM010000169.1, read on the forward strand.
TCCACAAGCGCCGAGGACAGCGGATCGTTCGCGCGGATCACGAAATACGGCTCGTCGTCAGCCAGCTTGGTCAGCACATCGAACTGGGACGGGTTTGCTTTTGAGCCGACAGGGGCAGGTGACATGGACAGGGCCTTTCAGGGCACGGGTGATTCTTTCGCGCCATCCTAGCCGGGCCAACCCCGCGCGTCAGCAAGCCATCTGAACAAGCGAAAATGGCCGCCCGCAGGAAAGCATCCTGCCGGCGGCCATCCGATCAGAGGGCCACAGGAGGCCCGCCTCGATTGATCGGCTGCCCGCCCATCAGGGGATGAGGGGCAAAGAGGCCCTCAAATGCCGGATCGCAGAGATAATCCAGGCGGCGCGCCGTGATGCCCCGCTGCCGGGCGATCTGGAGTGCCAGATGGTTGCCGTCCATGTTCCGCAACTCGTCTGCGGAAAAATCACCCAGCACACCCTCCAGATCGGTCGCGGACAAAAAAGTTGATGTCCCGAAGGTCTGGATGGCCGCCGTGTTGTTGATCACGGTCTGCCAGGCGTCCGGCAGCATGTGCTTGATCTGCGCGAGATCCTGGAAGAACGCCCAGACACGCATCCCGTAGGACCGCGCCAGCGTGTAGACCATCGGCAACAGGCCGAAGTCTCCGAGCTGAGCGCATTCATCGATCGCAAACAGCGTGCGATGTTCCGGCAGGTTTCCGTCCCGCGACAGCACGGCGGACATCAGCGCTGCCGTCCAGAGACGGTAGAGCGGTGCATGGCTCGCCAGCTTCGTGGGCGGCACGACCAGGTAGATCGTGATCGGATCCCCCCGCCGGACCGCCGCCAGATCGATGGTGGATTTCGCCACCGTCCGCTGGGCCGCTTCCGATGCAATTACCGAGAAGTAGCTGCAGGCCGTTGCATGAATGCCCGAACGCGTAATCTCCACGGTCTGCAGATAGTTCGAGATTTCATCATAGGCAAAAGCCGGCAGGTTCTTGCCGCACGTGTCGAGCAGCACGGCAAGATTGTAGGTGCTGTCATCACGTTTGAGCAGCCGGCGGACCTGGATCAGGTTTCGCTCTTCCGGAGCCCGGGTGGCCGCGATGGCGGCGATCACACCCGCGGACAGGTCATGCCCGCGAATATCCCAGAACGGATCCTTGGAGATCTTGCCGCCGCCGGACAGCTGCTTGGCGATATCCATGGCGAGCGCCGAAGCGTCCACACCCGGGATATCGAACGCATCCATCGGGTTGAGGCTGTCGGTTTCCGCCGACACGATCCCGAAGGGATCGATGACGTGGACCTTGTGGCCCATCTGCCGGCGGGCTTCCGCGGTGATCTGGCAGGCTTCACCCTTCGGATCGATCACGATGACCGGTCCCGGATAGACCAGCAGGTTCGGGATCAGGGCGCCGCGCCCCTTGCCCGCGCCTGTTGGCGCGATGGTGATCATGTGGCCTTCGCCTTCAAGCCAGATCGGCTTTCCGGCTTTGGCTTCCGGCACAGGGCCGTCACGAAAGCCGACCTGTTGACGGTCGTTATCGATCTGCCAGCCGAGCAGGATCCGGTCGCCGCCCTTGGGCAGACGATGCTCCGCATCCGGCGTTTTCTTGCGGCGCTTGCCGCCAGTCTTGCTCATTGTAGCGGCCTTGGCTTTGCGCTTCGGCTTCCCGGTCCCTGCCCCACCGGGATCCCAGCCCCTGGAAGTGTCAGATGACCCAGACATGTTCTTTTTCCTCTCGAAGGACGACCACCGTCCCCCTTGAGGAAAAATTTCATTCAACGATGAAATAAAGTCAACACGGTATTTTATGGGAAATCGAATTTTCCTGCAGTTCGAAGCATTTCGTCATTACACTGACTAAAATGAACCGCCGTGTTTTTCAGGCTGCCGCACGAAAGTGGCAGCAATGCGATGGACCGCGTTCACCAGTGCAGCACCGTCAGGAAGAGCGGGCCGGTTAACTTCTTCCCTCGAGCCGCCAGACGCGCCAAAGCCTGAATTTGCGCGATTTGAAAGTCAATTCCGGCCGATTCCCGAAATCCCGCATGGCTGTTATGCGCCAGTATTCATCCCGGTACGGAATATATGGGTATAGTCGTCCGCCTCGGCCTTCACGAATCCCATCGATTCCCAGAAAGGCGCGGCGAGCGGTGTGGCGCGCGCGTTGCAGGTCAGCACGGATGCATGGCTCAGTGCGTGATCCATGACAGTTTGCGCGAGCCGGCGGCCAGCGCCGCGCCGTCGATACAGCGGGTGGACGTAGAACCGGTGCATACGCATCGCGGACTCTGCAAGCGCGGTCTCGCGCTTCACGCCGCCAATACCGGCGAGCGCGTCGCTGTCCCTCGCCGCAAACAATGCAGCGCCATCAAGGTCAAAGCGTTGTTCGCCCGCCTCCCACGCAGCGATCAGCATCGACACATTGCGCACGCCTTCGCGCGCCGCTGCCGACGCGAGCGAGCCGATATCCGGCGGCAATTCACTGTGCACGCGCTCAATGCGCAAGGCGCACTCCTGTTCTTCCGAAATGAACGCCTGTTCAGGAAGCTTCAGGCCTGATCAGGCAGGATCAGGCCCGATCATTTTTTCCGGCCGCACGATCGCGTCAAAGTCCGCTTCGGAAATGCCGAGCTTCAAGGCTTCCACCTTCAGCGTCGTGCCATTCTTGTGCGCGGTCTTGGCGACCTTCGCGGCCAGGTCGTAACCGTACTTTTCCTTGAGCGGCGTCACCAGCATCAGCGAGTTCTCGAGCCCGCGCTTGATGTTGTCGAGGCGGGGTTCGATGCCAACGACACAGTTCTCGGTGAACGACACCGACGCATCGGCCAGCAGCTGCACCGATTGCAGGAAGTTGTAGGCCATCATCGGGTTGAACACGTTGAGTTCAAAATGACCCTGCGAGCCCGCAAACGCGATCGCCGCATTGTTGCCGAGGATGTGCGCGCAGACCTGGGTCATCGCTTCGCACTGAGTTGGGTTCACCTTGCCCGGCATGATCGACGAGCCCGGCTCGTTTTCCGGCAGCGACAGCTCGCCAAGTCCGGAACGTGGACCCGACCCCAAGAAGCGGATGTCGTTGGCGATCTTGAAGCAGCTCATCGCCACTGTCGTGATCGCGCCGTGCGTGAACACCATCGCGTCATGCGCGGCCAGCGCTTCGAACTTGTTCGGCGCAGACGTGAACTTCAGGCCCGTGATCTGGCTGATGTTCTCGGCCACGCCCTTTGCGAAACCGGCCGGAGAGGCCAGCCCCGTGCCGACCGCCGTGCCGCCCTGCGCCAGTTCCATCAGCATCGGCAGGCTCATCTCGATCCGCTTGATGCCATTCTTGATCTGCATGGCGTAGCCGGAGAACTCCTGGCCCAGCGTGACCGGCGTCGCATCCTGCGTGTGCGTGCGGCCGATCTTGATGATCGCCTTCCAGGCCTGTGCCTTGTCGTTCAGCGCATTGTGCAGCACCTGCAGCGCCGGCAGCAGCTTGTGCACGACTTCTTCGGCGCAGGCGATGTGCATCGCCGTCGGGAACGTGTCGTTCGACGACTGGCTCATGTTGACGTGATCATTCGGGTGAACCGGCTTCTTCGAGCCCATTTCCCCGCCGAGGATCTCGATCGCGCGGTTCGAAATCACTTCGTTGGCGTTCATGTTCGACTGCGTGCCCGAGCCGGTCTGCCAGACAACCAGCGGGAAATGTGCGTTCAGCTTGCCCTCGATCACTTCATCCGCCGCCTGGATGATCACCTTTCCCAGCGCCGGATCGAGCTTGCCGAGCGCCATATTGGTTTCGGCTGCCGCCTTCTTGACGATCCCGAGCGCGCGGATGATCGGCGCAGGCTGCTTTTCCCAGCCGATCTTGAAATTGCCGAGCGAGCGCTGCGCCTGCGCGCCCCAATACTTGTCCGCCTCGACCTCGATGGGTCCGAACGTATCGGTTTCGGTGCGGGTGGGGATATTCGCGGCCATGTGCGGCTCCTGATCGGGCTTGTGTCGGTGTCGTCCGGGGGGTCTAGCGAGGCCGCCCCTGCCCTTCAAGCCCGCCGGAAGGTTACCTCCTCAGGCGCGAAAATGCTCTCACCGTCCATACGAAACTTATGGACGGTTTATGGACTGGTCCTGCGCCCCAAAGCGGCTAGTCTCAGCGGCGATGAAAACGCTCGAAACGGAATGGATCAGCGCCGGGAAAGTGCGCGCCCGCATCACCGAAAGCGGCGCGCTGGAAGTGACGTGCACGGGCCTCACCACCCAGACCAAGTATTACAAGACCCTGCTGCGCGAGTTCTTCCGCAAGGATTTCCCCCGCCTGCGCCCCGGATACGGCGATTACAGCGTGCATATCGTGATGGAACACCTCGGCGAAGCCCCCTGGATGGACCTCGACAATATCGCCAAGGCGCTCCTCGATTCCCTCACCGGCAATGTGTTCGAGGATGACCGCCAGGTCGCGCGCCTGCTGATCGAGCGGCGGGCAGGCGAGCGGGACAGTATCTGGCTGCTGGCCGAAGCGCTCGGCTAAACTGCCACTACCAGCCGTTCGAGCCCCCGGAAAAACGGCAGGGCGCGCCATTCCAGCGTCTGCTCCGGCAGGCGCATGTTCGGGTAACGCTCCAGCAGCTTCAGGTATACGTGCCGCGCCTCGATGCGCGCGAGCGGCGCGCCGATGCAGATGTGCGGCCCTCCCCCGAACGCCACGTGGCCCGTGCGTTTGCGGGTGATGTCGAAGGCTTCCGGTTCTTCGAACGCATCGGGGTCGCGGTTGGCCGCCGCGAGCGACATCCAGACCGGCTGGCTGGCCTTCATCGGGCAGCCCGCAACCGCGCGGTCTTCGGCGAGAATCCGGGAGGTCAGCGATACGGGCGCTTCATAGCGGAGCACTTCCTCCACCGCCTGCGCCGCGAGATCCGGATGCGCGCGCAGCGCCTCGGCCTGCTGCGGATGCGTCAGCAGCAGCCAGATGCCGTTGCCGATCAGGTCCGTGGTCGTCAGGTTGCCGCCGACCAGCAAGGCCTGCAGGTTGAGGCGCACTTCGTCATCCTCGACATTCGCCTCCCCGCGCGCCTGCAGCTGCACCATGTCCGAGACGAGATCATCCTTCGGCGCCGCCCGCCGCTCGATCATCAGCTGCGAGAAATACTCGTCCAGCGCCGCAGCGCCGGTCATCATGCGTTCGTTTTCTTCCGGCGTGCGCAAGGGATTGAGGCTGAGGATCACGCCTTCCGACCATTCGCGGAAGTCCGCGAGCCGCGCTTCGTCCACACCCAGGATGCGGGCGATCACCAGCACCGGCAGCGGCACGGCGATTTCAGCCATCAGGTCGAACTCGCCGGACATCGGCGCTGCATCGATGATCTCGTCGATCATCGCCTCGATCTCGGGCCGCATCCGGTTGATGCGGGCATAGAAGGCCTTGGCGAGCGGCTGGCGGATACGGGCATGATCGGGATCGTCGAGAAACAGGATGCTCGTGCGCCGGTTGTCGCCCGTCTCATCCACCAGCCGCGAGGTGATCGAGCCGGCTTCAGCGTTTGACGGATGCCGCACGAAGGTCCGGTCATTCACGGTGTCGCGCACATCCTTGTAGCGGGACAATAGCCAGGTCTTGTTCGGCTCGTCGCGCATCACCGGGCAACCGTCGCGCAGCGATTTCAGCAAGGGGTGCGGATTGTCCCGCGCCACCGGATTGAAGGCCGAAAGTTCAAAGATGGAGTGTGGAACGCCCGGAGGCGCCTGCTGATCGTCCGCCATGATCATCTCCTCCCGGGGAGTTTTTGATTATGGCACGAGCATAGCCGATTTTGGCGCGAGGCGCTTACAACTTTTTGAAAAGCATCGGGATGGCGGTGGCGGTGGCCCGCGCCACGAGATCACCGGATGCATCGAAACAGTCGGCTTCCATGAAGGCGGCGGACTTGCCGAGTTTCAGGATCCGGGCTTCGACGGTCGCCTTGCCGGGCATGAGGCGCTTCAGATAGCTCGTCTTCATCTCGAGGGTCGGCGCGGTCATCGTGACGTTCGACGCGATAATCACAGCCGTGCTCATGGCTTCGTCCATCATCGCGGAGATGAAACCGCCCTGTACCGCGCCCGTTGGATTGGCGAAGGAGGGCGAGACATCAAACTCCATCCGCACCCATTTGTCGTCCTGGCTGAGCGCGGCGAGACGCATGCCCAGCGTATCCGAGCAGGGCGGGCGCTTTTTCGAGTTCTGGAAACGCGCCAGCATGTCAGCGTCCGAGACGTGGGGCGGCGTGGTCTCCGACAAGTCGCGCAGCCTTACTTGCGCCGGTAGGCGTCAAGGCTGACGACGGTCTCGGCCGGCGCGGCAGGCGGCTCTTCAACCGTGTCCTTGGCCGGTGCGAGCACGCTACCATCCTTGCCGCGTGTTTCGAAGGTCAGACCGAAATTCACCGACGGATCGACGAAGCGGGTGATCGCTGCGAGCGGGATCGACAGATGCTGCGGCACGCCCGCGAACTTCAGGACAATTTCGAAGTGGCCTTCGTGAACCTCAAGGTCCCAGTACTGGTGCTGGATGACAATCGTCATCTCTTCCGGGAACCGCTGCACCAGATGGTCTGCGATCTTGACGCCCGGTGCGCGCGTGCGGAAGGACACATAGAAATGATGGTCGCCCGGCATGCCGCCATTCGTGCGGGCGCGCCGAAGCGCTTCGCGCACAACACCGCGCATGGCGGCCTGGGTGAGCGCTTCATATCCGATGTAGTCTGTCATCTCGCGCGCGCTCTCTCTCGAAACTGATAGGTTAGCAAAGGGTAAATTATGCGGTGCGTCCAAAGCCTGCAACGCCCTTAGCGCAACGCGCGAGCATTTATTTTCTTCTCGCGCAGGGATGCTGGCCAGTGAGGCTGACAAAGCTTAGGTTGACGCAGGTGATCCAAGGGAGACCGGGCATGCAGATGCCGCCGGAAGGACGCAACTGGGACGAGCTGCGCGCCGAGATGATCGCGCGCGGCCACGGCGATGTCGACTGGCGCAGCGGGCGAACCGCCGTCTATGTCTTCAACGCGGGCGAGGACATTCACCATGTCCAGCATGAGGCTTACGGCCTCTTCATGTCAGAGAACGGTCTGGGGCCGCTTGCGTTCCCATCGCTCGCGCAGATGGAGAAGGATGTGATCTCCATGGCCCTCGGCCTGCTGCATGGGCCGACTGGCGCCGCCGGTGCCATAACCTCGGGCGGCACGGACTCGATCACCATGGCGATGAAGGCGGCGCGCGATTTCGCCCGCGCGAATGGCAAGCCGCTGACGGACCACAACATCGTCCTCCCCCGCTCCGCCCACCTCGCCTTCGACAAGGCCGCGCACCTGATGGACATTTCCGTCCGCCGCGTACCGCTGAAAACCGATGGCAGTTACGAGGCGGACCCCGCCGCGATGGCCGCAGCGATCGACGCGTCTACCATCATGATGGTGGGGTCCGCGCCGAATTTTCCGCACGGCATCATCGACCCCATCGCCGCGCTCGGGGAGATCGCGGTTGCGAAGGATGTGTGGCTGCATGTCGATGCGTGCGTCGGCGGATACTTTGCGCCCTTCGCCCGCATGAACGGCGTGCCGGTTCCGGCCTTCGACTTTGAAGTGCCCGGCGTGCGCTCGATGAGCGCGGACCTGCACAAGTATGGCTATTGCGCGAAGGGCGCCTCGACGGTGCTGTTCCGGTCTGAGGACCTCTACCGCCACATGCCGTTCAGCCTGCGCGACTGGTCGGGCGCGCCGATGAAGACACCGACGCTGGCGGGCACGCGGCCGGGCGGCGCGATCTCGGCGGCCTGGGCGGTGATGAATGTGCTTGGCGTTTCGGGCTACCGCGAGAAACAGGGCATCGTCTGCGCGGTGCGCGAGAAGATCGAAGCGGGCGTGCAGGCGCTCGGATTCGAAGTGCTCGGGCGGCCGCTACTGGGGCTCGTCGCATTCCGGCATCCTGAAGCGGAGACACTCGCGCTCTACAGCGCGATGCGCGCGCGCGGCTGGTTCACCTCATTCACGGCCGAGCCCGCGAGCCTTCACCTCATGCTGTCCCCGAAACATGCGGAGGTAGCGGACGCGTATCTCAGCGATCTGGCGGCGGCGCTTGCGGACGTGAAGGCGGGCGTCGCGGCGGCGAAGGTTGAAGCGCGGTACAGTTAGGTTAGACGGGCTGAATGCGACGGTCGCAGTTTGGCCCTGAACCCCCGGTCGCCATTCAAGCCGTTACCAAGGACGGGACCGGTTCTGAAAACTTCTGGACAGGAGCCTTCGCAGCGTCGCGATGGTCCATTCTCGTCCACGCGGGGATGGTTTGATCGTGTCCCCCCGCCGAGCGATGACCACCGCGCCGAACCCGAGCACGGTCCCGGCGGCAGGTTTGCTCAGGTGTGCCCGCAGCAGCTAGAAACTGTCATAATGCCGTAGCTCCAACGCGGTAGAGGTCGAACGATTTGCAACAATCGTCTTTCACATCCGGAGGCGGTTGTTGACGCAGCCAAAGATCCTCTTGTGACGTTGGCGTGTTGCCTGCCTGGAGATTGGAATGGTTCGGATCCTTGTACTGATTGCCCTGATCCTTTCGGGCGGCATTCTTCTTCGACAGTCCGTCGCGCAATCGAATGCTAATGAGTTTTCCTATCCTCCAACGCAACCTGTCTGCAACCAGACCGACGTGCCCGTCCGCGCCGCGTTCAAGAGAACGAAGTATGGCGGCTTTGCCTACACAGCCAAGTACGAAGAAGTCCTCGGTTGGTGGATCATCGCCCCGGGACGCTGCATCAATGCGCCGACTGTCGAGTCGTGCAACACAGACTGGGTTGGCAATCGCAGCAACTGTGTCCAGAGCACAGTCTACTACGCCGAAGTTGCAGAAGGCCGGGTGGGATGGGGCGCGCTGATCGGGCGCTGGGGCGAAAGCGACACGTCCCGCATGTGCGTCTCCAGGCAACAATCCTTCACGTACGATGGAGCCCTCGCGGGCCCCGGGGAGTCCCCGGATTGCACGGCGCTTGGCGGCATTTCCGTGCCCGTGTCCTTCGCCGGCGGTGACTGGAATACCACCACCTCCGTGGGCCTGACGGCGGATGCGCCGTCTCTAAAAGCGGAGCTCGGCGGAAACCTCCTAGGACCGGAGTGGGAAATCGGCGCCTGCGACAAGACTTATGAATCCGTCAGCGGGTATGATCGCATTTCGTGCACCTGCCCGGCCCAGACGACGGCGACGGGTGAGATCGACGGCGCTTATGTTTATACCGCACGCTCGTCGATCTGCACCGCAGCCCTCCATGCCGGGGCCGTCGGAACGTCCGGCGGCACGGTTACCTTGTTGCTGGTCAACGACCATCCGGGTGGCCCCTCGCTGGCGCAGAACGGCATCACGAGCTTTCCGGTGGGGCTGATCAAAACCGGTTTCCGCTTTGAAGGACCAACGCTCGAAGCCACGAATCCCATCCGCGCCGATGCCTGTCCGCTCGATGCCCTTTCGATGCCGCGCGGCGCGAACACCTGTTACTGTTACCCCGACCAGGGAAAATACTTCAAAATCTGGGGATGGGACGGTTATTCGGCCGCTTCGAACATCTGCCGGGCGGCGATCCATGCGGGTGTTCTGGCTCCCGGCGGTGGGATGGTCACGGTGAACGTCACGCAGGGCGTCATCTACTACAACTCCGAAACGCAGAACGGTGTTTCCTCAAGCTCGAGTGGCGCGGGCTACTTCAATGAGCGTGGGCCGGGCTATTCTTTCAACACGCTTCCTGGCAGCGCACCGGCCTGCCCCGCAACCGGCGAGGGCTTGGCTGTCGGGACCGAGATGACTTGTTTTTGCTCGTCCGAACGCGCCTCCGGCTCAGGCGTTGTCTATGGCGGCAAAGGTGGGGGTTTCGGAGATCAGTCCGACATTTGCCGTGCGGCCGTCCATGCAGGCGCCGCCAGCGCCGAGGCTGGCGGACTCGTGAAAATTACGGTCAGCGCGGGCCGCAACTCAAACGAGGCCACGGTCCGGGCGGGCGTGACGACGCAGCCGACTGCGCGCCGTCCATCGACGCTCTATGTCGAGCCCGTTTCTTCCCCACCCGAAGGCGAGATGGCGGCACGTCTGGCGGCTTATGTTGATCGCCTGGCAGAGTCGCTCGGCTACACGCTGTTGCCTGAACCAGGTCAACCGCTCACCGAAACGCCGTCTTCCTGTCCGGAGTCCCCGAGCGTCTTGAAGGATACGACGCGGCCGATCATCTGCAGCTGCAGCTACGGTAAGAGCGACTATCCCTCTGTCTGGGGCGGCGCAGACGGCGTGTACAGCGACAATTCGCGCGTTTGCGAAGCGGCTTTCCATGCCGGCGTCATAGGGGGGGACGGTGGGCTGGTCATATTCACTCCATCTGCTCCGAGAGCCTCTTACAAGGGTGTCCGCCGCAACGGCATTTCGTCCCGCGATGACGATGGCGCAGCGCTCAGTTTCACGGTGGCCTCAGGGCAAGCCTTTTTCGCCCCACGCACAACGTCCGCAGTGCCCGCGTCGACGGCGGCCCTTTCTCCTGCCGCGTCCCAACCCCTCAGCGCCTGTCCAAAAGATGCCAAGAACCTGAAGTCTATGGGTGGCAGCATCGCATGCGAATGCGCGAAGGATTGGCGTCGCGGTACCGTTTGGGGCGGGGGTTCAGGAGTGTACACGGACGATTCTTCGATATGTCAGGCTGCACTGCATGCGGGCGTAATCGATGCCGATGGTGGCCCTGTTCTGGTGACTGCTGTCGAGGGGCTCAGCGCCTATTCAGGCTCAACCGCCAACGGCGTGACCACGAAGTCCTACGGTCCATGGGCTGGCAGCTTCAGAGTCTCGACACCCTGACGGACAGCCGCTTGGCCCCGGTTCAGTCTTACTGAACCGGCACATACGTCAGCCGCACCACGCTGTCCCCGATACGGTCGGTGGCCGTCAGGCGTAGCGGTGGCGGGGGGCTGGTGAAGAAGGGTGTGCCGGGGCCCGCGGCGACGGGGTGGAGGTAGACCTGATATTCGTCGATCAGGGGCATGAGGCTGCCCGCGAGGACGGGGCCGGTGATCGAAATCTCGCCGGAGAGTTCGGCTTTCAGTCGGCGGATTTCGGCTTCCACATCGGTTGAGATGAGCGTGGCGTTGGGGCCGACGGAAGTCAGCGTGCGGGAGACGACGTATTTCGGCTGGGCGCGCCAGACTTGGGCATATTCGCGCTCGGCATCGTCCCAGCCGGGCTGGTCTTCGTCCCAGTAAGCCATGATCTCGTACATGCGGCGGCCATAGATGCTGGCGGTCTCGTAGCGGACCTGTTCGATGAAATGGCGGAATACGACGGGGTCCGGCGCGAAGGCGGTGTGGTCCACATTGCCGTCGAGCGACATGTTGAGGCCGTAGACGAGTTTGGCCATCTGACGACCTCCTACTTGGCCGGGCACCGCCCACCGGTCACCGTCTCCACGACCACCGGATCGCCATTCGTTTTCGCAGGCGCGATGCCCAGGGCGCAAGCGATCATCGAATACACGTTCACGTTCTCGAACGGGGCGGCCACCTGCCCTTCCGGGAAGATGTTGCCGGCGCCGATGAAGGTGGCCTGCATCGAGGGCGCCAGATTGTCATAGCCGTGCATGCCGGGGATCGGCGGGCGCGCGCCGCCGACATTGGCGGCCTGGACGGCCCAGCCCGGATCGGCGAGCACGAAAAGATCCGGGCCGCGCGTCGGGTGATCGAAGTGATAGTGTGCCGGCATCTCGCCGCGGCGCCAGACACGGACGTGCGGGTCGATGTTTTTCAGGCCCTCATAGGCCGCCTCCAGCGCCGGGCCCTCGCCGTAGATCTGCAGGAAGGGCTGCGCCGAGCCGCCATAGGGGCCAGTGAACTGCGGGACGACCAGGCTCTTGAGATCAAGGTGCGCGCCGACTTCGATGAGTTGCGTCGGCTCAAGCTTGACCATGCCGTGATCGGAGACAACGATAATGGTCGTGCTATCCGCAAGCCCGCGCGCTTCGAGGCCGGCGACCAGCTGGCCGACAAAGCCG
>JAIXVM010000025.1 GCA_027482995.1 Hyphomonadaceae bacterium
CCCCAGCCCAGCGCAAAGCCGTTGATTGCCGCAATCACCGGAATGTCCGTATGCAGAAGGGCGTCCGCTGCCGGCGTGAGGCCGCCGGTATCTTTCGCCTTGGCGGCGCGCTCGGGTGTGACCGGTGCGCCTTTCGAGAGGATCTTCTTGACGTCGTCGCCGGAGCAGAAGGCGCGTGTGCCTGAACCGGTGATCACGATGGCGCGCGCTTCGGAGGTGCGCACAGCGTTCTCCAGCGCGTCATAGAGATCATAGTCGAGCGAGTTCATCGCTTCGGGCCGGTTCAGCGTGAGGACGGTCACGTGACCGCGATGCTCCGTGAGCAGGATGTCGGACATGGCGTTTCTCCCGGGATGTTTGCCGGGAGAGTGTCATGAAGCGCCTTGGCTGAAAATGTTGTCGCGGCGTCAGTTGCGAAGGCAGGCGCGCGGCCGGTTCCGCGCGCCCGTCAAAGTCAGCGGGTTTCGATCTTCCACTCGACCGGAATGGTCATGCATTCGGCGACCGGTTTGCCGTTCAGCGTGGCGGGCTTGAAGTTGCGAACCTTCTTGACCCAGGCGACCGCGGCATCGTCGAGGCGGCTGAAGCCGCTGGTTGCGATCAGGCGCGAGCTTGTCACCGTGCCGCGCGGCGAGATGCAGGCCTCGATGGTGGAGATGCCTTCTTCATTGAGAATTTCCGACGCTCTCGGGTAGGGCGGTTTTTCCAGCCGGCTGGGGAGACCGGCACTGCGGCGCACGTCGCTGGTGCGTGTGGGCAGGCTGGACGAGGTCGGCAGCGAGTCAGAGGTCGCCGGAATGTCGGCAGGGATTTCCGCGACCAGCGGTATCTCCGGCAGCTGGAACGTCTCCTGCGGAAGCGGTTCGGTGAGCGAGACGTCTTCCGGCGTGACGGGCAAGGGCAGTGGTTCGGTCGGCAGCGTGATGTCCGGCAACAGGGACACGACGAGCGGCGCCTTGTTGATCAGTTCGGTCGCCGGCTGCTTGATGCTTAGGAGCGCCGCGCCCAGCGCGACGTGAAGCGCGATCACGGTCGCGAGGCCAGGTCCGCGCGACGACCCTGAATGAGCGCGCGTATCGTACATCATGTTCGTAATCCTCCCGTTTTCGGGCTGAATGCCCGTTAGGTGGAAAACGTAACTCGGACGATGACTTTACGCAACGGAAATTGACGCTAGGGAAAGAATCTTAATCCGTTGAAAAATAGACTGAAAATCGCCGCATTGCGCGCGGTGGCGCTGTCACGAGATGGGCGCCAATACGGCAATGGCTTCGGCGGCAATGCCCTCCCGGCGGCCTGTGAACCCGAGACCTTCGGTCGTTGTGGCCTTCACGCTGATGGCGTCGAGCGGCAGGCCCAGCAGTTCGGCGGTGCGCGCGCGCATCGCCTCGCGGTGCGGCTTCACCTTCGGCGCCTCGCAGATCACCGTAATGTCGCAACTGTCGATCCGGTAGCCCTTCGCCGTCGCGAGGTCTTGGGCGTGCTTCAGGAACAGGGCGCTGTCGGCATTCTTCCAGCGAGGATCGGATGGGGGGAAATGGTCGCCGATGTCGCCAAGGGCGACCGCGCCGAGGATCGCATCGGTCAGCGCGTGCCAACCGGCATCGGCGTCGGAATGGCCCTTCAGCTTGGCGCTGTGCGGAATGTGGACCCCGCACAGGGTGACATGATCGCCGGGCTCAAACTCATGCACATCGAAACCCTTGCCGACGCGGGGGATTCCGGTGGGGGCTAGCAAGCGGGCGAGCATGTCGAAATCCTCGGGGTAGGTGATTTTGGAGAGGCGCACGGACCCGATCGTCAAAGTTATTCGGGCATCCGTTCCCTGAATGGCGGACAGGTCGTCAACGAATTCGGCGCCATGCTTCTGCAGCGCCTCCCGAATTCTACCCAATCTGAACGTCTGCGGCGTCTGGATGCGTAGCAACTCAGAGCGATCAACATTTTCGAGTTTGTTCTGGGCGAGCTGCTTTTTCAGTGCGTCCGCCATCACCATGGCCGGTGCAGCCGCATCAAAGTCGTTCAGGGCCGAGATGAGCTCGGAAATCGTGGCATCATCAATTCCTGGTCGAGCGGCATCGTGGACCAGCACGATCGTATCGTCGGCCGCACTCAAGGCTTTGAGGCCGTTCAGCACCGAGCCGGTGCGGGTTTCGCCCGGTTCGGCGCGGATAAAGCGTTGCCCTGCTTTGGGTTCGCCAAGTTCAGGGGTGGCAACGACAATCACGTCGGAAATGTCAGGGTGCCGGCTGAATGTGTCGATAGACCAGTCGATAACCCGCTTACCCAACAGCGTCTGCCATTGCTTGGGTAGCGCCGTTCCGGCCCGGTTTCCCTGGCCCCCGGCAACGATGATGGCAGCTATGCGAGTCATGGCGCCGCTTCTAGCGGGGTGGGTCTGCTGTGACTATACGGTCGCATGGGATTCCCCTTCTGCATGAATATTGTGCTGCCCATGAATTGGGCGCTTGTCCCAACGGCAAAAGTCGTGAAGAAAGAGTAATGATCAAATTTGAGGCACCTCGCGTTTGGCTCGCGCCAATGTCTGGCGCAACCGACGCGCCGATGCGGCGCCAGGCCGTGCGCTTCGGTGCGCCTGCGGTCGTGTCCGAAATGGTGGCTGGCGAGACACTCGCGAAGGCGCGGCCCGATGTCGTCCGCCGGACCTGCCGGCACGAAGGGGCGGGTTTCTGGATCGTCCAGCTGGCGGCCCGGCGTCCGGAAGACATGGCCAAGGGGAGCCAGTTGATGGCGGAAGCCGGTGTGGATGTCATCGACATCAATATGGGCTGCCCGGCGAAAGAAGTGACCGGCGGCCAATCCGGCTCCGCCTTGATGCGCGATCTGGGGCTGGCGGGTGAAATCATCGACGCGGCGATCGACGGGGCGGGCGGGCGGCCCGTGACGCTCAAGATGCGGCTCGGCTGGGATGATGCGAACCGGAACGCTCCTGCGCTTGGCGCCATCGCTGAGCGCAAGGGTGTCCGGATGCTGACGGTTCACGGCCGCACGCGCTGCCAGTTCTATACCGGCGCTGCGGACTGGTCTGGCGTGCGGGATACGGTGGAGGCGGTGTCGCTTCCCGTTATCGCCAACGGAGACATCCGGGATGCAGCATCTGCGCGGGAGGCGCTGAAACAGTCCGGCGCGCACGGCGTGATGGTCGGACGCGCGGCGATGGGCAAGCCCTGGTTGCCTGGCGAGATATCGGCGGCGCTGGATGGCCGGAAGTGGCGGGCGCCGGAGTTGCGCGTCCAGTTTGAAAGTCTCGAAGAGCAAATCGCGGATTCACTCGCACTGTATGGTTCGCGGCTCGGGCTGCGCATGGTGCGCAAGCACGTCTCCGCCGCAATCGATCATCTTGCGGTGCCGATGACGGCGTCCGAGCGGCGTCTGCTTCGGGCCGACCTGTGCCGCATCGAAGACGCGGCCGAACTTGTCCGGGCTTTGCGGTCCGTCTTTGTAGAGAGAACTCAAGAGGAGTTGGTGTGAATGCCTACGATGGATCAAACACGGCCTGCCAATCTTTCCGAACTCGCGCCCGTCGCCTTGCTGCACATCGATGCGCGCCGGCGCATCTGTAACGTCAACGCGACGACCGAGTCCCTCTTGCAGCTGTCGCGCCGTGCGCTGATCGACCGGCCGCTCAGCGAGATCATCTATCACGACTCCCCGTTGTTCGAGCTCATCGACAGGGCCGCGCGTGAGCCTGCCGAGATCACGGCCCCGTCGACTCCGATTTCGGGCCCTTCGGTTCCCGGGCGCACGATCTGCGATGTCCGTGTGCGGAGCATCGAGAATGGTGACTTCATCCTGGTGCTTAGCGAAGCCCCATCCCGCGATTCTTCGGAAAGCGTTGCCGGAGCGGCCGGTTTCGGGCGCATCCTCGGACATGAAGTGAAGAACCCGCTCGCCGGCATCATTGGTGCCGCGCAACTGCTTGAGCGGCAGGGACACTCGGAACAGTCGGAGCTTCTCGACATCATCAAGGACGAAGCCCGGCGGATCGAACGGCTGGTCAACCGGTTGTCAGCCTTCGAGCTGTTCTCGGCGCCCCGCATGCTGTCCTGCAATGTGCATGCCCTGCTCGACAAGGTCATCGCCGCCGAACGTGCGGCGATGGGGCCGAAGATCGAGTTCCGGCGGGAGTTTGATCCCTCCTTGCCGGATATCCAGGCAGACCCGGATCACCTGCAGCAGGCCTTCCAGAACATCATCCGAAATGCGGCCGAAGCCGCCTCAGAAGACGGCAAGCGCGGTGAGGTTGTGGTGCGCACGGCCTATGCGGCGGGGCTCGCCATGCGGCAGGCGCGCCTCGGCTCCGGCCTTCGACGCGCCATGCTGATTTCCTTCGAAGATAACGGCCACGGCATCCCGCGTGAACGCCAGGCGACCATTTTTGATGTTTTCCAGAGCTCCAAGTCGGGTGGACGTGGACTCGGACTGTCGGTCGTGAGTGAAGTTGTCACTGCGCATGGCGGGCAAATCCGGGTTGATAGCCAGCCTGGTTCAACCCGTTTCACCATTCTCCTGCCTCTCGTGGAAACTGTCTGACATGGCCGACAAAACTGTTCTCCTCGCCGAAGATGATGCCAGCATCCGGCTGGTCGTAAATCAGACGCTGGTCTCCGCCGGCTATGAAGTGCGCGCGACGAGTTCGCCGGACGCGCTGCAACGCTGGGTCCGCAACGGGGAGGGGGATGTCGTCGTCACCGACGTGTATCTCGGCGATACCTCCATCTTCGACCTTCTACCGTCCATGAAGCTTGCACGGCCTGATCTTCCTTTCATCGTCATGAGTGGCCAGAACACCATCCTGACAGCGGCGTCGGCGGCCGAACATGGCGCCTTCGACTACCTGCCCAAGCCGTTCGACATCGACGTCTTGTCCAGCCTTGTGCGTCGCGCCCTGAAATCATCGCCGAACATCGAGCGCCTGATCCACCCGGAAGCCCAAAAGGCGGTGCAGGATGCCGGGTTGCCGCTGATCGGCCGGTCCGATGCGATGCAGGAAGTCTACCGCCTGATCGCCAAGGTGATGAATACGGACCTGACGGTGCTGATCGAAGGCGAGAGTGGCACGGGCAAGGAGCTCGCGGCGCGCGCGATCCACCAGCTGGGCCACTCAAAGAACGGCCGATTCATCGGTCTGGACCTTGCCGCGATGCCGGCGGGTGAGATCAACCGGGAACTGTTCGGCGCGAACGGAACCGATGGGGCAGTGCACCTCAAGGGCGGGACCCTGTATCTCGACGAAATCGGCGACCTGCCCGCTGAAGCGCAAGCCCAACTGGTCAAGCTGCTTCGCGAACCGGGCGGGGCGCGCCTGATCGCCTCGACGCGCCGAAACCTCGGCAAGCTCGTCGAAGAGGGCAAGTTCCGCGAAGACCTGTTCTACAGGCTGAACGTGATGCGGCTCGCGATCCCGCCGCTGCGCCAACGCAAGGAAGACATTCCGGAACTCGCCCGGGCTTTCCTCATCCGGGCCCAGCGGCAAGGCCTCGCGGCGCGGACGTTCGAGAAGTCCGCGCTGGACCTGATGGCTGCCTATGACTGGCCCGGCAACGTGCGTGAGCTGGAAAACCTCGTAGTCCGGCTGGCGGTGCTGAGTTCGGACACGATCATCACACTGATGGACGTTGAGCGCGAAATGCGCACCGGCGCGTCGGAACAGGCGGGCGGGCACGCGGGCTTCGAGGCGGAAGTGGAAGGTCTGCTGCACCGCTATGTGATGAGCGACCTTGTGGCCGGCGGGGAGAGTGGTGAATCGATGGTGCACAGTTCGGTGATCGACCGGGTTGAGCGCCCCCTGATTCGGCTCGCGCTGTCGGTGACCTCAGGCAACAAGGTTAAGGCTGCGCAGCTCCTCGGCATGAACCGGAACACATTGCGGGCGAAGATTAATGCACTTGGAATTGCAGAAGACTGATTGACGCGCGCGTTATCCGTGTCTTTACTGCATCAGTGTTGCAATTTGGGCACGTAACTGTGTCCTGAGCGCAACGGGCTGGGGCCCACACTGAGCCGGATTGCGTGTCGACAGCTTCAAACTCCCAGGCAACGAATGCGAGTTGGGCCCTGTTCGAGGGGCTGTTCATCGTTGCGGCGCTTGTCGCGGTGTTCGCGACGTTCATTGCCATCTCGGGCGCAGCGCCAAATGATCCGACCGCCGGTGCCACGCCCTGGCTGCTCGGCCTGAACTTCGTGCTCCTCACCGTGCTGGCCGTGCTGGTGGTGCGTGAATACCTCAAGATCCAGGGCGGCGGGAATGACGGCGGCGGAAAGCTCGCCCGCCGGTTCGTGCTCCTGTTCGGGTTCTCTGCCCTTATTCCGTCGATGGTTGTGGCGGTCTTCATGGGCGCCTTTATCACACGCGGCCTCGACCGGTGGATCGGCGAGCGGGTCGACCGGCTCATGGAGCAGAACACCGAGATTTTCCGCGCCTATGTCGACAACTTTCAATCGACCTTCGAGTCTGACATGCGCCTCGCGGCCATGGACGTCGAGAATTTCGCCAAACAAGTCGACCAGTCGCTCGCGGGACAAGCCGGTACCGATGGCGAAACGCCCCAGATTGCCGCTTACGCGTCAGCCGAGTTTTTTGAAGGGCTTCGCTCGGAACTCGCCATTCGCGAATTCCTGACCATCGCGATCCTCGGACCCGACGGCGTGGATCTCATCGCCGAAGCGAGTGTTCAAGACGCCGTCCTCTTAACGCCGCCGCAAGAAGCCTTCGTTGAGGCGAAAGCAGGCGCCGTGGCGACGACGCTGTATGAGGGCCGGGGCATCGCGTCCGGGTTGATCCGGATTTCAGCGCCGGTGGATGGGTACATATACGCCGTGAAGGTGTTTGACCGGAACGCCGCGCGGTCGCTGCGCGAAGCCGAGACTGCGCTCTCCGAGTATAACGCGGCCAAACGCAACAGCGGCCGGCTGCAGGCGATCTTCGTAATCGGCTACACGCAAATCGTGGGTCTCGTGCTCTTGCTCGCGGGACGCTTGGGGCTTGAAGCGGCTGGCCGGATCACCGGTCCGATCGGACGCTTGGCTTCGGCTGCGCATGCGGTGCGAGACGGCGACCTAGGCGTCCGGGTTCCGGTTAGCGGACCGGTCGACGAAGTGCATGCGCTCAGCAGTTCGTTCAACGCGATGACGGAGCAGTTGTCCGGCCAGCAGAATGCCTTGATCCGTGCCCGGAAGGATGAAGAAGATCGCCGGCGCTTCGTTGAGACCCTGGTGGGCGAGATCGGCGCAGGCGTCATCCGGGTGGACCGAGAAGGGCAGATCACGCTTGCCAACCGGTCGGCTTGCCTCATTCTCGGCGTTGAGGATGTGCCGGACGGCTCACCGCTTGCCGATATCGCGCCTATGTTCGAGCGGATCGTCCGTGAGACGTTCGAGCGCAACGCGCCGGTCGATTCAAGCCTCGAACTCGTCCGCAACGGCGAAGTGCGCAGCGTGCGCCTGAAGTCGGCCCCGGAAGCCACCGGCGGCTGCGTGCTCACATTTGACGATACAACCAACCTCATCTCGGCCCAGCGCCAGCTCGCCTGGCGGGACGTGGCACGGCGGATTGCGCACGAAATCCGCAACCCGCTCACACCGATCATGCTGTCCACAGAGCGTCTGCGCCGGCGTTACGCCTCCAAGATTGACGACACGGACGGTGTGTTTGACCGCTGCATCGAGACAATCCTGCGCAAGGTCGATGAGATCGCCCGGATGGTCGAGGAGTTTTCCAGCTTCGCCCGAATGCCAAAGCCGAGCGTTGCACCCTTCGACATGCGTATGGTGCTTCAAGGCGCGAGCTTTGCGCAGAGCGTCGTTTCGCCGGATATCGAGATCGAGCTGGAAACGGCGCTTGAGGAAGCGCCATTTCTCGGCGACGAACGTCTTCTCGCGCAGGCCTTCGGCAACCTCCTGAAGAACGCGGCCGAAGCCATAGAAGGCCAGCCGATCGAAAGCGACGTGTCCGGACATATCCGCATCATTCTGAACAAGGATCCCGGCGGTCTTGAGATCATCATTGAAGACAACGGGCCCGGCTTCCGGTCGGATGTCCGCAATCGGCTGCTTGAGCCGTATGTGACGACGCGCGAAAAGGGTACAGGCCTCGGTCTGGCCATCGTGAACCGGATCATTGTTGATCATGGCGGATCGGTTTCCTTGCAGAACCGGCCCGACGGCCTGCGCGGCGCCCGCGTTCGCGTGCTGATGCCCGAGAATGGCGCGCTCGCCATGCAATCATTTGACACGTCCGGCGATGAGCGGGTGCTCGAACCCGGTCATGCTCCCAACCTTTTGAGTTTGTAGAGGAACGCCCCGAATGGCTCTGGACATCCTGGTAGTAGACGACGAACCGGACATCCGGGAACTGATGGCTGGCGTCCTCGGGGACGAAGGCTACTCGGTGCGAACTGCCGACACGGCCGAGCGCGCGTTGGAAGAAGTGCGATCTCGCACACCGCGCCTCGTCATCCTCGATGTATGGCTGCAGGGCAGCGGCATGGATGGGCTTTCCCTGCTGAAGTATCTGAAATCGATTGACCCGATCCTGCCCGTCATCGTGATCAGCGGTCATGGCAATATCGAAACCGCGATTGCGGCGATCCGCCGGGGCGCCTTCGATTTCATCGAGAAGCCGATCAAGGCGGACCGCCTGATGCTGGTCGTCGAGCGCGCGATTGAATCTGCGGCGCTGCGCTACGAGAACGCGGCGCTGCGCAACCGGGCGGGCGATGAAGAGCGTTGGATCGGCAACAGCCAGGCGGCCGCGGCCTTGCGCGCATCTATCGAAAAAGTCGCGCCGACGAATTCCCGCGTGCTGATTTCAGGTCCTGCCGGCGTCGGCAAGGAGTTGGCCGCCCGCCTGATCCACAAGAGCTCGCTGCGGGTTCAAGGGCCATTCGTGGTGGTGAACGCTGCCACGATTGCGCCGGACCAGATGGAGATTGCGCTCTTCGGTGAGGAAGACGCGCAGGGCCGAACCATTCGTGTGGGCCTGTTCGAGCGTGCGCACACGGGCACACTGTTGCTCGACGAAGTCGCGGACATGCCCATCGGAACCCAGAACAAGATCCTCCGGGTGCTGACAGAGCAGCGCTTTCAGCGTGTCGGTGGCCGGTCCGATGTCAGCGTGGACGTGCGCGTGATGGCGGCGACGACGAAGGATCTCCGCGCCGAGATCGAACGCGGTAACTTCCGGGAAGATCTGTTTTACCGGTTGAGCGTCGTGCCGCTGCGTGTGCCGTCGCTGTCGGAGCGCCGGGACGACATCGTCGAGCTGGCGACCTATTTCTGCGAACGGATTGCCGAAACGTCCGGCTTGATCTGCCGCAACTTCTCTCCGGAGGCGTTGGCGGTACTTCAGTCGATGGAGTGGCCCGGGAACATCCGTCAGTTGCGCAATCTCGTCGAACGGATCCTCATCCTCTCACCGTCCGATTCGACCCGGCCGATCAGTGTGGACGAGTTGCCGAGAGACCCTGGCCGCTCGGCATCGCCTGCAGCTCAGTCGGGTTCGGCCGATCTGGTCGGGCTCTCGCTCAGGGACGCGCGGGAACAGTTCGAGCGGGAGTACCTGACGCTGCAGATCACCCGGTTCAATGGCAATATCTCGCGCACCGCAGAATTCATCGGCATGGAGCGCTCAGCGCTGCACCGGAAACTCAAGGCGCTCGGCATCACGACCGGTGTCAAACACGACACGTAACTTCGTTGCTGCAGTGCATTCAAACCGCACGGGGAATGTGCTCGAAAATTGAAGTTTCAGGCACGAAACCGGCGGCAATCGTCAATTTCCGCCCTTTTTTTGAGCAGAAATCGCGGTTCGCAGCGGCTTCATGCCGGGCCGCTGTGCTTTTGGGGCAAGGCGCCCTTGCGCACCTGCAGCAAACGACTTAGCTCGTTCTCATAACAAGAACACTAGCCGGAAAAGCGAACCCGCATGTCAGCCGATAAAAAACAGAACCTGCAGGACACTTTCCTCAACGCCGTTCGCAAGTCACGCACCCCGCTGACCGTCTTCCTTGTCAATGGCGTCAAGCTTCAGGGTGTGGTCACCTGGTTTGACAATTTCTGTGTCCTGCTCCGCGGCGACGGCCGCCCGCCGCAACTGGTTTACAAGCACGCCATCTCGACCATCGCGCCTAGTGCGCCCGTCCAGCTGTTTGACGAAGAGATGGACGGAGACTGATCGGCTTTGACCGAAAAGTTCATCGACCGCCTGCCTGCCCCGGAAATCGCCGGGGTCGTCATCCCGTGGTTCACGCCCGCTGACCGTCCGACACCGGACCGGCTTCACGAAACATCAGGCCTCGTCGAAGCGCTTGGATGCCGGCTGGCCTTTATCCGGCCGGACCAGGTCCGCAACGTCAATCCATCCTATTTGCTCTCCGGCGGTATCCTGGACCGCATGGCGGAAGACCTGAAGGAAGCCAATTGTACCATCGCCGTCATCGACGGCGCGTTGACACCTGTGCAACAGCGCAATCTTGAAACGCGCCTTGGGCTCAAGGTCATCGACCGGACGGGGCTCATTCTCGAAATCTTCGGATTGCGGGCGCGCACCAAGGAGGGCCGGCTGCAGGTCGAGCTGGCGCGCATTCTGTACGAGCGCTCCCGCCTCGTGCGAACCTGGACCCACCTTGAGCGTCAGAGAGGTGGATCGGGCTTCTTGTCAGGACCCGGCGAAAGCCAGCTTGAAGCGGACCGCCGGATGCTCGATGACAAGATCCTCCGTCTGCGGCGCGATCTCGATGAAGTGAAACGCACCCGCGCCGTCCAGCGTGCCGGACGCCGCCGCTCCGGAACGCCGGTCGTCGCGCTGGTGGGTTATACGAACTCAGGCAAGTCGACCTTGTTCAACCGGCTCACCGGCGCCGACGTGTTCGCCAAGGACATGCCGTTCGCCACGCTTGACCCGACAATCCGGAAGCTTCAGCTCCCCGCTCTCGGCGAAGCGGCACTGATTGATACGGTCGGGTTCATATCCGATCTGCCGACCCACTTGATCGACAGCTTTCAGGCGACCCTCGAAGAGTCGCTGCAGGCCGATTTGCTGATCCACGTCCGGGACCGATCCAGCGCCGCCGAACTCGAACAGGCCAATGACGTGATGATCGTGCTGGAACGGCTCGAGTCCGAATCGGGCCTTCCGCTGCCGCCGATCGTAGAGGCTTGGAACAAGCTCGACGCGATCCCGGCGGCGCGCGCGGAGGCGATGAAGTCCTTTGCCGCATCGGAAGTGGATCCCCCGGCAGTCGCGGTGTCGGCTCTTACGGGCGAGGGGATCGACGACCTTATCGCCCTGATCGAAAGGTCACTGCTCCTCGGCCGCCTCGAAGTCGAAGTCGAACTGGGGCCTGAACAAGGCCGCGCCCGGGCCTGGCTCCATCAGAACGGAGAAGTGACGGGCGAGCAAGCCGATGAAGGTGGCCGGTCGCGGCTTGTGGTGCGCTTGTCCGCTGAGCGTCTCGGGCAGTTCAAATCAGGTTTCCCCGGTCTGTTGCGCGAAAGCGCCTAAGCCCGCTCGGCGCGTTTGACCCTCTGCCAATAGCTTTCCTGCTCGTCGAGCGACAAAGAGGCAAAGTCCACGCCGTCACGGCTGGCTTCGACTTCCATGGCGCGAAACCGGCGTTCGAATTTCGCATTGGCCTTGCGAAGCGCCTGTTCGGGATCAACCGAAAGACGGCGCGCCAGATTCGCCGCGACGAAGAGCAAATCGCCCACCTCGTCTTCGATCGCATCCGCGTCCCCGGTGGCGATGGCGTCTTTCACTTCGGTGATCTCTTCCTCGAACTTGTCGAAGATGGGACCGGTCTCCGTCCAGTCAAACCCCGTCCGCGCCGCGCGCTTCTGCAGCTTTTCGGCGCGAAGCAAGGCGGGTAGGGCGAGCGCGATGCCGTCGAGCGCGCTGACCGGCGCGCCGCTCTTGGCCTTCTTTTCGCGCTCTGCAGCCTTCACGGTTTCCCAGGCGGCGGTTTGTTCGTGTGCAGAGCGTCCGTCCGGCGCGGCGCCGAAAACATGCGGATGGCGCCGGATCATCTTGTCGTTGATGGCAGTCACCACGTCAGCGAGATCGAAGTTGCCCGCTTCCTCGGCCATGCGGCTATGGAACATCACCTGAAACAGGAGGTCGCCCAGCTCGTCGCGAAGTTCCGCCATGTCATTGCGCTCGATCGCGTCCGCAACTTCATATGCCTCTTCGATCGTATAGGGCGCGATCGTCGCGAAGTTCTGCTCGAGATCCCAGGGGCAACCGGCGACCGGATCGCGCAGACGCGCCATGATACGGGTCAGTTCCCGGAATGCGTCGGCAGCATCAGCCGTCCTGTCTTCGCTCTGGTCCATATTCAGCTCCCGTCGGTCCCTTCGTCTTGCCTCCGGGCTTGCGGCGGCGCAAGGCAAAGC
>JAIXVM010000202.1 GCA_027482995.1 Hyphomonadaceae bacterium
ATCGACCAGGTCATGGTCGGGCGAAACGGACGATACGCAGACGGATATGTCGCGAAATCCCATGTCGAGATACTCCCTTGTCGCGCGTCGAATGAGGTGTTGCGCGTACCCGAAACATGTGGATCTGACAGGGCTCTGCCTATCCGGGAAAACACGTACCCGGCAGCGTAAGCTCAAACGGCGTCGATCGCCGCCTGCAGCAACGCGCGCACGCCGCCCGCCACGGCATGCAGGGCGGCGTTCGGGATTGCCTGCATGGACGCAACAGGATCAATCGCGCTGACCTCTATGCCGCTGTCTGTTTCCCGGAGGATGACGTTGCAAGGCAACATCGCACCCACGCGAGGCTCCATCGCGATGGCCTCGAACGCCATCTTCGGATTGCACGCGCCGAGGATCCGGTAGGCCGGCATGTCCGCACCCAGCTTCTTTTTCATCGTGGCCTGCACATCGATTTCCGTCAGGATTCCGAAGCCTTGATCGGCAAGCGCCTTGCGAACCCTCAGCTCCACGTCCGGCATGGGCGTGTCTGCAATCGTTCGGGTGATTGTATAGCTCATGGCTCGCCCAGCGGCGTGTCGGGCGAAATCAGGATCCGGTGCGCAGCGCCGTCCGGGTCATCGAACTGGCCGGACCGTACCGCCCAGATGAAGGCGACGAGCCCGGTCAATCCCATCAGCAGCGCGATGGGGATCAGGAAGACAAGTCCGCTCATGCGGTTTTCTCCGTGTTCAGATTAAGCCGGATGGCATTCAGGCAGACGATCAGGGACGAGCCCGACATGGCAATTGCGGCCACGAGCGGGGTCGCATACCCGATGATCGCAATCGGCACGGCAACAAAGTTATAGGCGGCCGCGAAGGCGAAATTCTGAAGCATGGCGGCGCGCGCCCGGCGGGCGGTCCGCACCAGAAGCGGAAGCGGTGCAAGGCCCGAGGCATAGACCGCGTCAGCCGCCGACTG
The DNA here is from genome assembly GCA_027482995.1 of Hyphomonadaceae bacterium. Taxonomy (GTDB): domain Bacteria; phylum Pseudomonadota; class Alphaproteobacteria; order Caulobacterales; family Hyphomonadaceae; genus Hyphomonas. The sequence continues at coordinate 964 of JAIXVM010000202.1, forward strand.
GCTCACGTCCAGCGCGCCGCCCGGAGCGGCCGAGGCATGCGCCAGCGCAAGCGCGCCTGCATCATTGAGGCCATCACCAATCATCAGCACGCGTTTGCCGCTCGCCTCCAGATCGGTCAGGCGGCGAACCTTGTCCTGCGGACTGGCCGCTGCCATCCACGTTTCGATGCCGAGCTTGCCAGCAACATCCGCGACCGCCTCCGGACGATCGCCCGAGACAATCTCGACGCCAAGGCCGAGCCTCCGCAGCTGCGTAATCGCCGCTGCGGCTTCCGGCTGGATATCGTCCTCGAAGCGGATTTCGACCGGAGTGTCGGAGCCCCGGGCCAGGAAAAGCGACGCGCCGGTGTGCGCCGCTGCATCGGCGCCCGTCCAAACCGCCGAGCCGAGCCGGCAGGTGACGCCGTCCACCTCGCCTTCGAGACCGAGGCCGGGGAATTCCTTCACCCCGAGCGCAACCGGACCGGGACCGGCGGCTGCCGTCAAGGCGCGGGAAAGCGGATGGCGGCTCGCGCGTCCGAGCTGCGCAGCGACCGCGAGGTCGGCGGGCTGCAGCTGCTGCGCGGTCAGCCGCGGTGTCCCGAGTGTCAGTGTTCCGGTCTTGTCGAAGATCACATGATCGCAGGCGGCGATGCGCTCCAGCGCGTCTCCCGATTTCAGATAGACGCCGCCCCGGAACAGCCGCCCGGCGGCGACCACCTGAACAACCGGCGCCGCCAGTGCAAGGGCGCAGGGGCAGGTAATGATCAGTGTAGAGACGGCAATCAGGATCGCCTCGCGCATGTCCCGGCCGGCGAGCAGCCATCCGAGGAAGGTCAGCAGGGCGACAGAGTGTACCACGGGCACGTAAAGCGAGACGGCCTTGTCGGCGATGCGCCGGTAGGTCGACCGCTTCTGCTCTCCGGCTTCCAGCATCCGGGCAATGTCGGCCAGCAGCGAGTCCGCGCTGGCGGCGGTCGCCCGGCCGATCAGCGGATGGGAAAGATTGATCGCGCCAGCCATCAGGCTCATGCCCGGCGCTGAAAAGCGCGGCAGGCTTTCGCCGGTGACCAGGCTTTCGTCGACTTCAGATTCACCGCTCTCGATCTTCATGTCCACGACCGCCCGTTCGCCGGGCGCAAGCAGGATCCGGTCCCCGCGCCGGATATCTTCCGCGCGCAGCGATTGCGACGTGCCGTCCACAGCCAGACGCGTCACCGTGCGGCTGGACAGAGCGGCGAGGCCGCGCGCCGCCGAGTAGGCTTGCCGGCGCACCCGAGCATCCAGAAACCGTCCGATGAGCAGGAAGAACAGGAGCATGCAGGCAGCATCGAAATAGGCGTGCTCGCCGCCCCGGATCGTTTCGGCCACGCTGACGCTGAAGGCGAGGATCAGCGCAAGCGAGATCGGCACATCCATGTTCGTACGGCGGCGCTTCAGGACGTTCCACGCCGACTTGAAGAAGGGTTGTCCTGAAAACAACAGTGTCGGTAGCGCGATCAGGCCCGACACCGCGTGCAATCCCTGCCGCGTCGCCTCGCCCATCTCGCCTGCGCCGCCCCAGACCGAGACCGACAGCAACATGATGTTGGCCGTTGCAAAGCCCGCAACGCCCATCGCCAGAAGAAGCGATTGCTCTTCCTTCTTGTGGGCCTGGTCTCCGCTGCCGGTGTCCAAGGGCGATGTGCCATAGCCGAGATCATTCACGGCGGCCGATATGCGCCGGGCCGCCAGATCACCCGTCCAGCTGACGTCCAGCCTTCCGTTCGACAGGTTCAGCCGCGCGCTGGCCACACCGGGGAGGGCGGCCACCGCACCCTCGATGCGGGAAAGGCAGGCGCCGCACTTTGCGCCGCGTACGGACAGTGTCAGGCGGCTTTGCTGACCCACCTTGCGAACGAACGGCGCCGGATCAGACGTGTTCGGCGCATCCGGCGGCGCGAGGCGGCTGGGGCAGCCCTTGATGTCGAGATCAGCGCTGGTCATGGCACAATCACCGCTTTCTGGGCTTTGAATTCCATGCCGTCCGAAGACGGATCGATGTCCGCGCTAAGCTGGACGTCCCACCGGCCGGCGGCAACATCCGGCATGGCGGCAGTATACTCGCCTCGGCCAGCCGGGGTCAGCTCCAATATCCGGTCAAGGCTACGATCCGCCGGGTGGCGCAGTTCGGCGCGGGCCGCCGACGAGGGCAGGGGTTGCCCGTCCTTCGACGTGAGCCGGACACGTAAGGTCAGGCCGGGTGCGGCGCCCTTGAGACCGATTTCGGCGGTCCATCCCGCCTCCGTCTGGTGCGCGCGCCGGACAAGTTCGTGATTGTAGTCGAGCCCCACGAGGTAGGATTTCTCGACATCCTCGCCCGGAAACGTTGTGATCGCCGTCCAGAGGAATATTCCGTTCACGGCAAACATGAAACCAAAGAAGCCGATGAACCAAAGCAGCGCATGCCAGCCCTTCATCTGCCCCTTGGCGGGCTTGCCACCTGCGATCGAGAGATTGGCTTGCATCAGCGGTCTCCTGTCGTGAACGGGGCAGCGGCGGTAATCGTTGCGCCGGAATGGATATCGGTGAGTTGAACGATCAGCCTGTCATCATCGGACGCCTCATGCGGAGGGACAGTGACAAGCATTCGGTAGCGATCCACGCCGTGAGCTTCCGGCGTGAGGGTCAGCGTTCCGCCGTGCGGCGCCGTGCCGACACCGATGATCTCGAATTCAGCCCCATCCAGACCGATGACCGAGACATTCACGGTCTGGGCTGTCGTCGATTTGTTGACGAGCTTGAGCGTGTAGCCATTGCGCACGCTTCCATCAGAAAGACGCACGAACGGCGGAGAGCGGTCCTTGAGCACATTGAATTCGTACACGGACTTCGATGTATATCCCCACAGCATCAGCGCGGAGATCACGACAATTAGCGATGCATAGAGCATCGTGCGGGTCCGCAGGAATTTGTACTTGGTCGGCTTGCCTTCGGCGCGGAGGCTGACGGCACGATCCGTGTCATACGCGATCAAACCCGTCGGGCGATCCACCTTGCGCATGATGTCGTCGCAGGCATCGATGCACAGCGCACAGTGAATGCACTCAAGCTGCGCGCCGTCCCGGATGTCGATCCCCATCGGGCAGACCTGGACGCATTGCTTGCAATCAATGCAGTCGCCCCGGCCGGCAAAGCCCTGATCCTTGTGCAGCGCGCCGCGCGGCTCGCCGCGGTCGTAACGATAGGTGACGTTCAGGGCGTGCTCATCCGTCAGGGCGCCCTGGATGCGCGGCCAGGGGCAGAGATAGGTGCACACCTGCTCGCGCATCGTTCCAGCCAGCATATAGGTCGTGAAGGTGAGTACCCCTGCGAAGAAATACGCCGTCAGCGGTGCTTCGCCGGTAAAGAACGTCCGCGCGATGGTCGGGGCGTCATGCCAGTAGAGAATGAAGGCACCGCCGGTCACGAACGCGATCAGCAGCCAGACCGCATGCTTGCCCGCCTTGCGCCAGGCCTTGTTGAACGTCATCGGCCCGAGGTCGAGGCGCATGCGCGCCGCCCGGTCGCCTTCGAAGGCGCGTTCCACCCAGATATAGAGGTCCGTCCAGACCGTTTGCGGGCAGGTATAGCCGCACCAGACCCGTCCGAGCACGGAGGTGACGAGGAAGAGCGCCAGCGCCGCCAGGATGATCAGTCCGCCGAGGAAATAGATCTCCTGCGGCCAGATCTCGAAGAAGAAGAAGTAGAACTTCTCGCCTTCGAAATCCGCCAGCACAGCCTGGTCCGGAATGCCCGCCCCGCGCGGCCAGCGGATCCAGGGGATCACATAGTAGATGCCCAGCGTGATCGCCATGACGACCCACTTGACCATCCTGAACTTGCCATGCGCGAGCTTGGGATAGATCTGGTTGCGCTTTTCGTAGAGGCTCACCGGACGCTCCGGCGGCGGAGGTTTGCCTTCCCGTGACGAGATCAGCGTCACCCGTGTCACTTTTCACCCCCACCGAGGGAGTGGACATAAACGGCGAGGGCCTTGATCGTGGCTTCGTCAAGCCGCCCTTGCCAGGCCGGCATGTGTGAGTTGCGGGCGTTGTGGATCGTCAGGCTGATATCGCGCACTTCGCCGCCATACAGCCACTCGGCATCCGTGAGGTTCGGCGCACCGATCTGACGGTTCCCTGTCCCGGTGGCGCCGTGGCAGATTGCGCACTGCTGCGCAAAGATCGGCGCAGCCCGGCTGATCGCGGCAGCGTCCTTGCTCCCGCCCGAGAGGCTCAGGACATACTGGACGAGGTCTTCGATCTCCTTGTCTGACAGCAATCCGTCGCGGCCAAAGGCCGGCATGGCGCTCTGGCGCGTGTCGGGATCTTCGGTGTGGCGAATGCCGTGCAGCAAGGTGGTCTCGATTCCATCGAGCGTGCCGTCCCATAGCCAGATGTCATCTGCCAGCATCGGATAGCCCTTGGCCCCGCGCCCGCCCGCGCCGTGGCAGGTGGCGCAATTGTCGCCAAATGCACTCTCTCCCATCGCGAGCGCAAACTGTTGGAGGCTGAGATCATTCTCGATCTCAGACAGGGATGCCGAAACGAGCGCTGATGCGCCAGCCGACCGCTCGGCATTCAGCGCACTGAGTTCCTGCGCCACCAGCGCCCGGTCCGAATAGCCCCGCGTGCCCAGTGTGTTCGTCATGCCCGTGCCGGGCAGGGCCGGAATGGCGGGCATCAGAACCATGTAGATCACGGCCCAGACGATTGTCGCAAAGAAGATGAACAGCCACCAGCGCGGCAGCGGCGTGTTGAGTTCCTGGATGCCGTCCCCCGTGTGGCCCGTGGTCTCCGTGCCGGAATGTTCATCGACGTCTGGCTTATGGTCAGTCATCGGATGGCTCCTTATCGATCAGGGGAAGCTGTGCAGCGTGGTCAAACATCTGCCGGTTGGCCGGCCAGAGGGCGTAGGCGAGCGCGACAAGGAACATCGTGACGAAAAGCCCGAGGCCCCAAGTTTGCGCGAAGCTCGAAAGGGTTGCGTACATCCGGTACTCCCTAGCGGCGGTTGTTGAGGTCGCCGGCTTCATATGTCGAGAAATCGACAAGCGTGCCGGTCATCTGAAGGTAGGCGATCAGGGCATCCATCTCGGTGATCTCGGCCGGATTCTGATCATAGTCGGAGATCCGCAGGGTCCCTTTGCGCCCGGAGGCGGCTTCGTAGCGGGCGACCAGCGCATCTTCGGCGTCATAGTCGGCATTCGGCGACGCCTGGGCAATCAGGTCCGATTTCGCGTTGGCAATCATGTCGTCTGTATAAGGAACGCCGATCAGACGCTGGGTCTTCAGGTCGTCCTCGATGCCTTCGAACTTAAGCGTCTTCTTCGCAAGGAACGCATAGGGCGGCATGATCGAGTCCGGTACCACCGAACGCGGATCCATCAGGTGATCGAGCTGCCAGCTGTCCGAGAACTTTCCGCCGACGCGGGCAAGGTCCGGCCCCGTCCGCTTCGAGCCCCACTGGAAGGGGTGATCGTACATGCTTTCAGCCGCGAGGGAGTAGTGGCCGTAGCGTTCGACTTCGTCGCGTAGCGGCCGAACCATCTGCGAGTGGCAGACATAACATCCTTCGCGGATGTAGATGTTGCGGCCCTTGAGTTCGAGCGGCGTGTAGGGGCGCATGCCCTGCACCTTCTCGATCGTGTTCTCGAGATAGAAGAGCGGTGCGATCTCGACGAGACCGCCAATGGCGACGACCACAAGAATGCCGACAGTCAGCAACAGGGAGTGACGTTCGAGGGTGGCGTGCCGGTTGAACAGAGACATGGCTGTATCCTTATTCAGCAGGCTGAAGGGTAGGGGACTGGACGGGCAATGAGGCCGGCGTTGCCTCGTCATCGCGGGCCTCGCCATGGCCGAGTGCGGTCCGGACGAGGTTGTAGGCCATCAGCAGGGCGCCGGTCAGGTACAGGGCGCCGCCGAGTGCGCGGATCATGTACATTATGTGCTTGGCCTTGACCGTTTCGATGAAGGCGTACTCGAGGAAGCCGAATTCGTTATAGGCGCGCCACATGAAGCCTTCGGTGATGCCGGCGACATACATGGCCACGATGTAGAAGAGGATGCCGATCGTCGCGATCCAGAAGTGCCATTCGACCAGTGCCTTGGAATAGAGCGCCTTGCGTTTCCACAGCCAGGGGGTCAGGCAGTAGAGCGCGCCGAAGCTGATAAAGCCGACCCAGCCCATCGAGCCCGAGTGTACGTGCGCAATGCCCCATTCCGTATAGTGGGAGAGGGAGTTGACGGCGCGCACGCTCATCAGCGGTCCCTCGAAGGTGGACATGCCATAGAAGGCCAGCGCAACGATCATCATACGGACGACCGGGTCTGTCCGCAGCTTGTCCCAGGCGCCTGACAGTGTCATCACGCCATTGATCATACCGCCCCAGCTGGGCATCCACAGCATGATCGAGAAGACCATGCCCAGTGTCTGCGCCCATTGCGGCAGCGCCGTGTAATGAAGGTGGTGCGGACCCGCCCAGATATAGATGAAGATCAGGGACCAGAAGTGCACGATCGACAGGCGGTAGGAATAGACCGGCCGGTTCACGCGCTTCGGAATGAAGTAATACATGATCGCGAGGAAGCCGGTCGTGAGGAAGAAGCCGACGGCGTTGTGGCCATACCACCACTGCGTCAGCGCGTCCTGCACGCCTGCGAACAGCTGGTAGCTCTTCGACCCTGTCAGATTGACCGGCACGGCGAGGTTGTTGACGATGTGAAGCATCGCGATGGTGACGATGAAGGAGAGATAGAACCAGTTCGCCACATAGATATGCGGCTCCTTGCGCTTCCACAGCGTGCCGAGGAAGACGATCAGGTAGGCGACCCACACAATCGTCAGCCAGAGGTCGGCATACCATTCCGGTTCGGCATACTCCTTGGACTGAGTAACGCCGAGCAGGTAACCGGTACCGGCAATCACGATGAACAGGTTGAAGCCCCAGAACACGAACCATGGCCACATGCCGCCCGCGAGCCGGGTGCGGCAGGTGCGCTGGACGACATAGAAGCTGGTCGCGATCAGCACATTGCCGCCAAACGCAAAGATCACTGCCGAAGTGTGCAAGGGCCGCAGCCGTCCGAAGTTTGTCCAGCCGAGTTCAGGGAAGTAGAACACGCCGGGGAACGTCAGCTGCAGGGCGATGATCAATCCGACGAGGAAGCCGGCAATGCCCCAGAACATGGCGGCCGCAACGCCAAACTTGACGATCGTGTCTTCGTAGAAGGCGGGTTCGAACGGGTTCCGGTCCTTCAGCGTTCCGGCCCAGAAGCCCGTGAAGAGCAGGCCCGTGGTCGTCAGGAAGAAGAAGATCCAGGCATGCGCGCCCATCATCGGGTCGGCGGCGTTGGCGGCGATGAACAGGGCGCCGAGTGCGACGATGCCCACGAGCAGGCAGACCGAAGCGATGCTGAAACTGAATGAAGCGCGGCGGGAAGTGATCGGGTTTGCGGTCATTGAGAACCCCTGAAAGGCGTGGCCGGAGACGATGGCTGCTACCTGCCTGATGGGGTTCGCGGGCAGTATAAGGGGAACTACCTATGGGCGACCCTGTCGCAGCCGGGTTACTCGGAAGCGACACCAGAAGGATCCTGCCCATGTGGAAATCCGCGACGACCGGTCTTGTCTTGCTCGGGGCAGGCGCGGCCAAGTTTACCGAACATGCGAACCGGGCGCCGGCCCTTGAGGATTATCTCGCCTTCCGCTGCGGTCCGGGCGCATCCGCGCTCGATGCCGGCACGGCGTCGCATACGCTGCTTTCAAACCTGCATTGCTGGGGATGCCCGGTCATGGCGATCGGCGCCGGCCTCGTGGCCTTCGCCATTTTCAAGGCAGTCCGTCCATCGCCGCGCCGGGGCCCCTCCGCGATCCGGTCCTGATCTTGGTCAGTCTTGCGTGTTTGCGCTTCGAAAGGCAGTGAAGGACGCAGCGCCGAGGGACCCCGTCGATGACTGACATACCCGCAAAGCCGCCCGCTGTGCCGCTCGACCAGCTCGATGGGCCCGCCCACCAGCTCCACTTCGAATCGATCCTCGACTCCGTGCCCGATGCGATGGTCGTCACGGACGAAGCGGGGATCATCCTGGCCTTCAGCCGGGCGGCGGAAAGCCTGTTCGGCTACACAGCCGACGAAATCATCGGGCAGGCCGTCAACCGCCTGATGGCCGGGCGGGATCGGATGAACCACGACACCTATATCGGCAACTACATGCGCACCGGGCATCGCCAGATCATCGGCAAGGGCCGGGTCGTCATCGCCGCCCGCGCCGACGGAACCCTGTTCCCGGTCGATCTTAAGATCGGCGAAGCCCGCATCGGGGATTATTGTCTGTTCACGGCCTTTATCCGCGACCTCTCGGAGCAGCAGAATGCGGAGCGCCGGATGCAGGCGATGCAGTCGGAACTCGCACATTTCTCACGGCTCAGCGCGGTGGGCACCATGGCCTCCGCCCTCGCGCATGAACTAAACCAGCCGCTGACCGCCGTTGCCAACTATCTCGAAGCCAGCCGCGACCTGCTCGATTCACCAGATCCCGAAATCCGGGAAGTCCTGCGCGGCGCGCTCTCGGAGGCCGCGACCCAGGCCGTTCGAGCCGGCGAGATCGTCCGTAAACTGCGTAGCTATGTGTCGCGCGGCGAAGTGGATGCGCGGCCCGTCCGGCTCACGGCCTTGTTGTCGGATGCCGTTGCCCTGTCCAAAGTGGCGCGGGAACGCGCGGACATTCCGGTGACCGTAACGGTCGACCCGCAAGCGGACCGGGTCCTCGCCGATCCCATTCAGGTTCAGCAAGTCGTGATCAATCTGATCCGCAACGCGATGGACGCCATGGCGGGCCAGAGCAACGCGCGGATCGATATCCGCGCAGCACGGATGGAGGCGGGCGGGCTCGTCGAAGTCGAAGTCTGCGACAATGGTCCGGGGCTTTCGGCTGAAATGAGAGACTCGCTGTTCAAGCCCTTCGCCACCACCAAGGCGCAAGGCATGGGCCTTGGTCTGTCCATCTGCCAGACCATCGTCGAAGCGCATGGTGGGACAATTCGCGCGGTCCCAAAGACGAGCGGCGGAACGTGTTTCCGTTTCACACTTCGCGAGGACAAGGATAAATTGCCGACATGAGCGACCTTCGCACCATTCATCTGGTCGACGATGACGAGGCCATCCGGCACTCGGCCAGTTTCCTACTTCGTCATTCCGGTTTCCGGGTAAAGACGTATGCGGACGGTGTGACCTTCCTCGATCAGGTCGAGACGGCCGAGCGGGGGTGCATCCTGCTGGACGTTCAGATGCCGGTGATGGACGGGCTTGAAGTTCAGGAAGCGCTCAACGCCCGCGGTGTCTCGATGCCCGTGATCGTGCTCACCGGGCACGGAGATGTTGGTGTCGCTGTCCGCGCGATGAAGGCCGGCGCAGTCGATTTCGTCGAGAAACCTTATGCCAAACAGTCGCTGGTGGACGCCCTGACGCGGGCGTTTGAACGCCTCGAGGCCCGCCAGAAAGTCGAAGTGCTCGCCGAAGAGGCGCGCGGCCTGATCGCGCGGCTGACCGCCCGGGAGAAGCAGGTTCTGCTCGGTCTCGTCGAGGGGCAAACCAACAAGGTCATCGCCGAGACGCTCGATGTGTCGCCGCGGACCATCGAAATCCACCGTGCAAACCTGATGGACAAGATGAACGCCCAGAGCCTGTCCACCGTGCTGCGCATCGCGTTCGCGGCGGGCTATGGCGCCCCCGGCACACCTTAGGAAGACTACTTAAAGACACTTCGCCGCAGCGGCGTTAGTCTATGGTTCCAGTTCACTTTTGCGACGATGGAACGGTCTTGCTTATACCTGTCAAAGATAACCGTCGCATCGCCGTCGTGGATGATAACCTGGCCGTTCGCGACTCCTTGCAGCTCCTGCTTGGGGTACACGGATATGATGTCGAAGCCTTCGCGGGAAGCGTGGGCTTGCTCGCGAGTGCCGGTCTCGGCGCATTTGATTGCTTCGTCATCGATCTGAAACTGGGTGGTCCGGACGGTCCGCACTTGCTCTCAAGCGTCCGCGCCCGCGGTTTTCAGCAACCGGCCATCCTGATCTCCGGATGGGAAGTGGAGTCGCTGGAGCGGGTCGCCGCGGAGGCCGGTTTTGTGGCACATGTGCGCAAACCGATGTTGATCACATCCATCGTCGATGAAATCCGGCGGGTGCTGCGGCCGCGGGAAGGCCGGCCACCGGATTGAACGATTCGTCCAGTCCGTAAGCGGACGGTCGTCAGCGGGCCGAGCCCAGGACCGCAAGCGGTCTCACCGTGTCGGGCGCAACCGGCGCGTTATCGTCTTTCATCATGTCCTGGATCGCCAGCACGGGCATCGGTTTACCGAACAGGTAACCCTGGATGTCATCACAACCAGCCGCCGCAAGGCAAACGCGCTGAATCTCGGTCTCGACGCCTTCCGCGATGACATCGAGTCTCAGCGCGCGCGCGAGCCGGACAATGGCGTTGACCACAGCGTCCGCGCTCGAATCCGTCCCGAGATTCGAGATGAACGAACGGTCAATCTTGATCTTGTCGATCGGGTAGCGCTGCAGGTAGCTGAGACTGGAATATCCAGTGCCGAAGTCATCAAGCGCAATCCGGAAGCCAAGGTCGCGCAACTGGCCGAGCGTCTGTTCCGTGGTCCGGTCATCCCCCAGCAACAGGCCTTCGGTAATCTCGAGTTCGATCCGGCGCGTGTCGACGCCGGTTTCCTCGACGAGCAGTTTCAGTTCCGGCACGAAGTCGGACAAGCGGATCTGCGCCGCCGAGATATTGACGGCAATCCGCAGATTCCCGAGCACCTTGCTGTCTTCGAAAGCGCGGCGCAGCACGAATGTGCCGAGCTGGTCGATGAGGCCGCTTTCTTCCGCGATCGGCACAAACAGCGACGGCGGAACATGACCGCGCACCGGGTGGTGCCAGCGGGCAAGCGCTTCGACGCCGTAGAGTTTTCCGCCCTGGTGTACCTGAGGCTGATAAGCGACCGAGAGGCCGCCATTGGCCAAGGCTTCGCGCAAGTCCTCGCGCAATTCCAGGCGCTGGCGCAGGTCGCCGTCCATTCCGGGTTCGTACATCCCGTGCCCGCACTTTCTGGAGATCTTCGCCATATTCAGCGCCAGATCAGCGCGGCGCACACATTCGGATGCAGCCACTTCCGGATCGTCGATGAGCGCGACGCCGACGGTGCAGCCTGAAAAGACGCGGCCCGCGGCAATCTCGACCGGCTTGCCGGCCAGTTCCATCAGGCGTGCAGCGAGCGCGTCGGCGCGGTCCGGTGTGGCGCCGGCTTGCACGATTGCAAATTCGTCCTTGCCCAACCGCGCGAGCAGGTCCTCAGGCCCACAGCACAAGGAAAACAGCCGGGCGACTTCACGGATCAGATCGTCGCTCGCCTGTTGGCCGAAGCTGTCGTTGATTTCGTTGAACCGGTTCAGGTCAATGCAATGGACGGCAAACGGTTGGCGTTCGTTGCGCAGACGCTCGATGGCGTCGCCGAGATGATCCAGAAGACGCAGATGGTTTGGCAATCCGGTGAGCGTGTCATGATAGGCGAGGTGGGCGACGCGCGCTTCGCTTTCAATCAGGCGTTGCGTCGCTTTGCGTCCGCGGTGCTGATAGCGCATTGCAAGGATGATCAGCGCGACCAGCGCGACAAGCACCAAGGGCATCGACATGCGGAGCATGTCTGCGCCCGGGCTCTGAGGATGCCACTCGATCCTGGCAACGGGGTGACCTGAAGAATCGTGAACCAACAGCGCCGCGTGGCCTGGGACGCGCTCGGCGTCCGGCGCATGGAGTGTGGCTTCATTGAGGAGGTAGCGCACGGCCAGATCTGACAGGAAGCCCTGATCAATGATTTCGCCAGAAATCAGCACGGCGGATCTGGAAGTTTCAGGCAAGGTCAAACCGAAGTCAGGTTGAACAAGCGTGGCGGTCAACGCCATCAGGCCCAGATCCGTTTTTGAGACGGCCGTGGAGTAGATCACAAGCGGAGGCTGGCCCGCCATCTCGCGCAAATGATCTTCAATCGGACCACGCCGCTCTTCGGCTTTGCGAACCTTTTCAACAATCGGAGCGGCCGCTATCAGGACCGAGTCGATTTGCGCGATCGCATTCGGATCGTCACCGACCATGGCAAAGACTGGCTGGTCTTCGCGGTCGAGTACAACGGCCAGCTCGAACCCCTGAACGCCCGCGAGGTATTGGCCAATGTTCGATTCGGTCCAGTCGTGATCGAACGAAACATCGAGATTTTTGACCGCGTCATCCCACAGCGCGACCGCGCTCGGCCGCTTGGCTTGCTCTTGGAGCAACCCGGAAAAGCCCTTCTGGAGCAATTGTTGCTCGCGCTGGAGCGCTGCCCGGTCGGCCATGTTGGCGAACGCCATCAAGGCGGTGATGACGCCGATGCCGAGCGCGGCGCTAACCAATGTCAGCGGCCACCTGTTGGCGCTATTTGACAGATTGCTCATTGCGGGCCCCGGACGACACACATCCTACGGCTCGGACAATCCCACATTCACGTGAATGGGCCGTTCCAAAATCGTTGAAATTTTATCGAAACGGCCCTGAAAAGCGGGCTTTTGCGGGCTTTACGCTGGGTCCGGCGCGGCCATCGAGGCTGGCTCGGCTCGGACGCTGCCACCGCCATTCCGGCGCTTGCGAGTCCATAGTCCCGATGCGATGTTCGTTCGACATCGATAGTGAAAGACTATGACATGAGGCCCACGCTCAGGCAGATGCAATACCTTATCGCGATTGCCGATACCGGCAAGTTCGGCGAGGCGGCGCGGATGGTTAACGTCAGCCAGCCGAGCCTGTCGGCGCAGATTGCCGAGATGGAAGCGAGCCTTGGCGTCCAGCTGATCGAGCGCTCCCGCCGCGGCGCCATGTTCACCGCGGCGGGTGAGGAACTGGTACGCCGTGCCCGGAGCATTCTGCGTGATGTGGAGGATCTGAAAGCAGTCGCCAAGTTTGGCCGCAGCGAACTGTCTGGCCGCTTGCGCCTGGGCGTCTTGCCAACCGTTGGCCCCTACATCCTGCCGCCAGCATCTCGCGAGCTTCACAAGCGCTTTCCGGACCTGCGCCTCAGCATCCGCGAGGAGCGCACCGTTGACCTCGACGAGCACCTGCAGGCCGGGGACTTCGACGTCATCATCTCCTCGGCGATCGACCACGAGAACGTCGATCACGCGCCCCTGTTCGCAGAGCGCCTTTACGCCTGCGCGCCGCCGGAAGATCCGCTGTCCGCCGGGGAGGGACCCGTGCGCCTGAAGGACCTGAAGGGTCATTCGCTGCTCACGCTCGGACAAGGCCACCGGTTGGATACAATCATCCGTGAACTGGCGGCGGCATCTGGTGCAGTCGTCAGTACCGAGTATGAAGGCACTAGTCTGAACGCCATCCGGTTGATGGCCGAAATGGGCGCCGGCGTCGCGATCCTGCCGAGCTTGTACGCCCTGTCCGAAGCCCGCCGCGATCGCGGGCTGAATGCCCGGATGATCGACCATCCTCTCGCCCGCCGCGAGATATCGCTGATCTGGCGCAGCACATCCCCTCTGGCCGCGAGCCTTCTGGGCCTGGCGGGCCCTCTGAAGACGGCGGCGAGCAAAGTCCTGGCCAGCGAATGATCCCGCTTTTGATAGTTTGAACCTATGAAGGTCATGCAATCATTCGATTGGCCTCAAGGGTCCAGCGGCGACTAGCAGATTTCCGGAAACGGGGCGCATCTGCCCCGCGTCAGGAGACCCGGTGATGGACATTGCTCTCGGAACGCTGCTGTCGCCGATCGTCCTGTTCTTTCTGCTCGGGCTCGTCGTCGCGCTGCTCAGATCTCAGATGACCATTCCCGAAGCCTTCGCCAAAGGCCTCGCGATCTACCTGATGATGTCCATCGGCCTGAAAGGCGGCGTGGCCATCTCGAAGGGAGATCTCGGTTGGGATGCCGGTTTTGTGATGATTTCGGCCATCGCATTGTCATTCCTCCTTCCGGTGATTGCCTACGCGCTGCTGAGGACGACCACCCGCCTCAGCGAGGTCGACGCCGCGGCGACGGCCGCGCATTATGGCTCCATCTCGATCGTGACCTTCGTGGCCGCGGGGCAGGCGACGGCAGCGGCGGGACTGGAAACTTCCGGGTACCTCGTTGCGGTCGCGGCGCTCATGGAAGTGCCTGCGATCATCTCGGCACTGATCATCGCCCAGCGCGGCGCGGCGCAACCCGGCAGTGTTGCCGGCTCCGACCGGGGAGAACTCGCGCGTGAGGTGCTTTTGAATGCATCGGTGGTCGTCTTGCTGGGATCGCTCCTGATCGGATGGGTGACGGGTGAGGCGGGCATGAAAACGGTCGCGCCGTTCTTCGTCGAACCGTTCCAGGGCGTGCTCTGCCTCTTCCTGCTCGACATGGGGCTGTCGGCCGGCCGTGGATTGCGCAACGGCTGGCGCCAGCTGGGACCCGGCACGATTGCCTTCGGTGTGTACATGCCGCTGGTATCGGCCAGCCTTGCCGCCGGGGTGGCCGCCCTCAACGAGATGGGCCCGGGAGATGCCGCCTTGCTGATCACGCTTGCGGCCTCGGCGTCCTACATCGCCGTGCCGGCGGCCATGCGCCTCGCCTTGCCGAAAGCGAAGCCGTCGATTTATCTCACGCTGTCCCTCGGGATCACGTTCCCGTTCAACCTGATCGTCGGCCTGCCGCTCTATATCTGGCTGGCCAATGCGATCTCCGCCGGAGCCGCCTGAACCATGCATAGCCGTCTTCGCCTTGAACTGATCATCGAGCGCATGGCCGCGCCGCGCGCGTGCAAGCTGCTCGAAGCCGCCGGCTTGACCGGCTACACCGTGCTGCCCGCGATCTCCGGTTTCGGCGGCGAGACACGCTGGAGCCGCGATACCGACATGTCCGCCTCTAGCGACATGGTGGTTGTGATTTCGATCGGCGCCGAGGCACAGGTTCACGCGGCCCTGAACCAACTCGAAAACCTGCTCGGCTCTCATATCGGTGTGTTGAGCGTGGGCGAGGTGCAGGTGCTCCGGCCTGGCCGCTTCTGAACCAGATGGCGTGCAGCGCCGCCGCGCCGCGCTTGAATCTCGTGCGCCGGGCATGTTAGGCCCGCGCGCAATCTGGGGCGGGGAATCACCTTGAAAACCATCATGAGTTTCGTGGCCGTCGTCCTCTTTCTGGCGGCCTGTGCAAGCCAGCCGCGAGTGCCCGAAACCGGCATGGCGATCACAGGCGCGACGATCTACGCGTCCCCGCAAGCGGAGCCCCAGCCGGGCGGAACGATCCTGATCGGCGGTGGACAAATCCTCGCCGTGGGGCCTGCCGACAAAGTGCGGATCCCTGACGGATATACACAGCTTGATGCGAAGGGGCAGTTCGCTGTCGCCGGCTACTGGAACAGCCACACGCATCTTGTCGGCGAGGGCATGACCGACCCTGTAGGTGCGACGGATGAGGTGCTCGCGGCGTATTTCACCAGGGCCTACCTGAAGCATGGGTTCACCACGATTCTCGATCTCGCCTCCGAGACGTCGATTGCGATGATGGTCTCCGAGCGGATCGAGGCTTCGGCCATCAGCGCGCCGCGCATCCTGACAGCGGGGTCTCCCTTCTATCCGCCGGATGGCACGCCGATCTACGCGCGTCCGATCTATGAAGCCTACGGCCTGCCGAGCGCCGAGATCGTGGATGCGGCCTCGGCGGTTGAGCGGCTGGAGGCGCAGGCAGACGCCGGAGTTCGACTCGTCAAACTCTTCACCGGTGCGATCGTCGGCGAGCCGGTCGGCGTGCTGCCGATGGATGGGGCAGATGTCCGTGTCCTGACGGACGCCGCGCACCGTAAAGGACTGCCCGTTTTCGCGCATCCGACCGATACCGCCGGATTGAACGTGGCGGTGAAGAACGGCGTCGACATTCTGGCGCACGCCGCCCCGCTCGCCGGGTCCTGGGACAGTGACACGGCCTCGGCCCTTGCGGCGAAGGGCATAGGCCTGACGCCGACGTTGCGCCTGTTCGATGTGTTCCCACATCCGTCGACACCCGTTGATCTTGCGGTCTCGCAAGCTGCCGCGCTGCACGAGGCGGGCGGCGACATCCTGTTCGGCACCGATGCTGGGTTTTCCCCCGAGTATGAACCGCAAGGCGAATGGGCGTTGATGAGCCGGTTCATGGACTGGCGGGAGATCCTGGCCTCCATGACGACCGTGCCCGCCCGGCGCCTCGGCGAGGCCGGACAGCGGGGCGAAATCGTGCCCGGTGAGGCGGCCGATATCGTGCTGCTTTTGGCCGATCCGGCTCAGGATTATCGCAATCTGGGGGCGGTTGCCCATGTCCTGAAAGATGGCCGGCTGGTTTTCAGCGCCGACTAAGGCGCCCAGCGCGCTCGCTTCCGCTGCGTGACCCCTTCCAAGGCCGGACGACCTTGTGTCATCCTTTGGCCATTGCAGAAGAAAACAGGGCCCGCCGGCGGCGGCGCGGCCCGGTCCAAGGGAGACGGACAGATGGTTAAGACACGAATCACGGAAATGTTCGGCGTCGAGACGCCGATCCTGATGGGCGGCATGACGGGCGTCGGATACGGCGAACTCGTGGCGGCAGTGGCGAATGCCGGCGCGCTCGGCTTCATCACGGCGCACATGTTCAAGTCGGGCAAGGAGCTGCTCGACGAGATCGAGAAGACCAAGAAACTGACCGACAAGCCCTTCGGCGTGAACCTCACGCTGCTGCCATCGATCAATCCCATCCCCTATGACGAATACCGCGAGGCGATCATCGCCAGCGGAATCAAGATCGTCGAAACGGCCGGCCGGGCGCCGACCGATCACCTGCCGCGCTTCAAGGAGCATGGGGTGAAAGTGATCCACAAGTGCACCTCGGTGCGCCATGCAGTGTCCGCCGTTTCCAAAGGCGTGGATGTGATTTCCATCGACGGATTCGAATGCGCAGGTCATCCGGGTGAGGACGATGTCGGGTTGATCGTGTTGCTGCCGGCGACGGTCGATGCGGTGGACGTGCCGGTGATCGCCTCGGGCGGCATGGCCGACGGGCGCAGTCTGCTCGCCGCGCTCGCCCTTGGCGCCGATGGCATCAACATGGGCACGCGCTTCTGCGCGACGGTCGAGGCCCAGATCCACGACAACGTGAAGAAGAAGATTGTCGAGAACAATGAGCTCGACACGGTGCTGGTCGGGCGGACGCTGCGCAACACGGCGCGGGTGGCGAAGAACCGGGTGGCCAGCCAGGTCGCCGAGATCCAGCGCGATCCGACGAAGACCTTCGCCGATGTGAAGGAACTGATGGCCGGCGTGCGCGGGCGCGAGAACGTGCTGCGCGATGGCCACATGGATGACGGTATCTGGACGACGGGCCAGAGCCAGGCGCTCATCCACGACATCCCGACCTGCAAGGAACTGGTGACCAACATCATGACGCAGTTCGATACGCTGCGCGCGAAACTGGCGAAGTAATCAGGCGACGGAGTTGCGCGCAGCATGGACGGCCGGACGCAGCGGTGGCTGGCCGGGTTTGGTCTGCGAGTTTCAGTCCCTGTCATCCCGGCTCTCGCCGGGATGACAGGCAAATCTAGGATGTATTGGGAGGTGAGGGCAGGGCCCCCTCCGTCATTTCGCAAAGCGAAATGCCACCTCCCCCGCCAAGGCGGGAGAGGGGTGGGACAGCCGCCAGGGTTTCGCTTGTTGCGAGGTTCGCCGGCAAGTCGCTCGCGTAGCTTTCATCCGTCAGGGGACGGAAGATGCGCGGGAGCGGCGTGTAAGCCCCCGGGTCTTCCTTGTCGCCGAGATGGACGAGCTTGATGAAGCCCCAGCGGTTCACGGAGTAGAGCGCGTTGGTG
>JAIXVM010000244.1 GCA_027482995.1 Hyphomonadaceae bacterium
CGGATGAAACCGGCGACAAGGCCGAAGCCCGCCGCAAGGCTTCACAGGCCCGCGAGGCAGCGGCGCCGTTGAAGAAGAAGGCGCAGGAAGCGGAGAAGGCGATCGAGCGTCTCGCCGCGAAGCTCGCTGCGCTGGACGCGGAAATCGCGCGGCCCGATATCGCGCCGCACGAAATGCGCCAACGCCTCAAGGAGCGCGCGAAGTTCGCCTCTGAAAAGGAAGCGGCTGAAGCGGCCTGGCTCGAAGCGAGCGAAGCCTACGACGCGGCGGTGCGTTGATCTTGTGCCTGCCGTCTCCGGCGAGCGATCTCAGACGTCCACCTCAGCTTCCAGCGCAAATTCCTCGATGAACTCCCGCCGCGGCTCGACCACGTCGCCCATCAGCTTCGTGAACAGTTCGTCCGCCTCGTCGGCATGCTCAACCTTCACCTGCAGCAGCGTGCGCGCGTTGGCGTCGAGCGTGGTTTCCCACAGCTGGTCCGCGTTCATCTCGCCGAGGCCTTTATAGCGCTGGACCTTCATGCCCTTGCGGCCGGCTTCGAGCACGGCGTCCAGCAGGCTCGCTGGTCCGTGTACGGCAATTTCGCCGCCCTTTTCTTGTCGCAGGATGGCGGGCTTCTCGTAGACGTCACGCACGCCATTGGCGCGCTCGGCGAGGCGGATCGAATCCTGGCTGGCGATCAATGAAGGCGGCAAGACAGCCGTCTCGTCGACGCCGCGCACAGTGCGTTGCAAAACGAGAGCGCCTTCCGCGAAACGGCCCACCCATGTGTCTTCGCCTTCTTCGGCGAGGCGGTTCAGGCGCACAGCGGTCGCCTTTGCTTCCGCGTCACCGGCGCCGTTCGCGAGCGCGCCAGCGAGCGCTGCATGCTCGATCAGGTCAGCCGGCGCGCGAAGCGCCAGACGGCGAAGGCTCGCGCGGAAGTTTGCCGCCTGACGTACGCGGTCGCGCAGGTCCTCGGCGGCGATCTGCGTGCCATCGGCAAGGATCAGCGTCTCGCCGCTGGTGCCTTCCTCGATCAGGTAGGCTTCGAGTTCGGCGTCGTCCTTCACGTAGCGCTCGGACCGGCCACGCGTGACTTTGTAGAGCGGCGGCTGCGCGATGTAGAGGAAGCCGCGCTCAATAATCTCCGGCATCTGACGATAGAAGAAGGTCAGCAGCAGCGTGCGGATGTGCGCGCCGTCCACGTCAGCATCCGTCATTATGATGATCTTGTGATAGCGCAGCTTGTTGATGTCGAACTCGTCGCGGCCAATGCCGGCGCCGAGCGCCATGATCAGTGTACCGACCTGATCGGACGAGAGCATCTTGTCGAAGCGCGCGCGTTCGACGTTGAGGATCTTGCCGCGCAGCGGAAGGATCGCCTGGTTGTCGCGGCTGCGGCCTTGCTTGGCGGAGCCGCCGGCCGAGTCACCCTCCACGATGAAGAGTTCCGATTTCGCGGGGTCCTTCTCCTGGCAGTCGGCCAGTTTGCCGGGCAGGGAGGTGATGTCGAGCGCAGACTTGCGGCGCGTCAACTCACGCGCCTTGCGGGCGGCTTCGCGGGCGGCGGCGGCCTCGACGATCTTTTCCATGATCTGCACGGCTTTTTTCGGGTTCTCCTCGAACCACTCGCCAAGCTTCTCGCCGATCAAGCTCTCGACCACGGGGCGAACCTCGGAGGAGACCAGCTTGTCTTTCGTCTGTGAGCTGAACTTCGGGTCCGGCACCTTGACGGAAAGCACGCAGGTCAGGCCTTCACGCGCGTCATCGCCGGAGATCTCGACCTTCGACTTCTTCGCGATGCCGGTCTCGTTGGCGTATTTGTTGATGATCCGCGTCAGCGCGCCGCGGAAACCCGCGAGGTGCGTGCCGCCGTCCCGCTGCGGGATGTTGTTCGTGAAGCAGAGCACGGACTCATGGTAGCTGTCGGTCCATTCGAGCGCGGCCTCGACCGTGATGCCATCCTTCTCGCCGATCACGTAGATCGGCTCGCCGATCAGCGACTGTTTCTGACGGTCGATGTGCTGGACGAAGGCCTTCACGCCGCCCTCGTATTCGAGCGTGATCTCGAACGGTTCGGCGCCGCGTTCGTCGCGGAAGATGATCTTCACGCCTGAGTTGAGGAAGGCGAGCTCCCGCAGCCGGTGTTCCAGCGTCTTGCGGTCATAATCCGTCATCGTGAACGTCGACGGCGACGCGAAGAAGCGGACGGCCGTGCCCGTGTAGGGCTTGCCGTTCTCGCGCTTCGGCGAAGGCCCGCGACGCACGAGCGGTGCCTCGACGCGTCCGCCATCCACGAACCGCACAAAGTGTTCAAAGCCTTCGCGGTGGATCGTCAAGTCCAGCCAGTCGGACAGTGCGTTCACCACCGAGACGCCCACGCCGTGCAGGCCGCCGGACACCTTGTAGGAGTTCTGGTCGAACTTCCCGCCGGCATGCAGCTGCGTCATGATCACTTCGGCGGCCGAGACGCCTTCGCCCGCGTGCAGGCCGACCGGGATGCCGCGGCCATTATCCGTCACTTCGGCCGAGCCGTCCGGGTACAGAGTGACCGTCACGCGGTCTGCGTGGCCCGCGAGCGCTTCGTCGATTGCGTTGTCGACAACCTCGTAGATCATGTGATGCAGGCCCGAGCCGTCATCGGTATCGCCAATGTACATGCCGGGGCGTTTGCGCACCGCATCGAGGCCCTTCAGGACCTTGATGGAATCTGCGCCATACTCGCCTTCGCCGCCCTCTTCGGGCGCCTCCGGAACCGTGTCATCGGCCATGGGGGTGGTCTTTCTCGGGTGATTCTCGAAACAGTCTTGAAATATACGGGAAATATGCCTCCGAGGGAACGTCCCGAGGGTAGTTTTCGCACCCCAATAGGCGCTTAAAAAAGTTCAATATAAACAGTCTATTGCGGCCGAAAATTCAGACGATTTGCCGCCCCCTCAGTCGCGTCCGCCAGACGGCTTTTTCTTCGCCGGTTTCGGCCCGGCTCTGAACCCGGTTTTGGGGCCTTTCGAGGTGCTCGGCTTTCCCTTGAAATTGCCCTTGGAGCGGGCCGCGCCGGCGGCCGGTTTGGGGCGCGGCTTGCCGGATTTCGGGCCTTTCGAGCGATCGTCCTGGACATACTCGGCAGGCGCAAACGCGCGTGGCGCAGGCGCCTCATCACGGCGGGCGGGGCGCTCATCGCGGCGGGCGCCGGCCTCGGCTGGCCGGTCCTTGCGGTAGGGCGGGCGAGGCTTGTCGGGGCGGCTGTCGCGGCGCGGCTCACTGCGCGCTTCGGACGGCGAAAATGCTTCCGGCTCGGGAATGCCGTCGAGCGGGAACGCCTGCAGGCTGCCTTCGAGGCGGCCGGACTCGCCCGTCTTCTCGAACAGGCGCATCGCGCCCTGCGGCGTAAGCTCGACATGCGTGTTTCCGGAATTGATCCGGATCTGGCCGATATCGTCGCGCTCCAGACCGCCCGCCTTGCACAGCATCGGCAGCAGCCATTTCGGGTCGGCGTTCTTCTTGCGCCCCACATTGATGGCAATCCAGATCGCGCCGGGCAGGTCAGCGCGCTCCGTGCGCGGACGTTTTTCGCGCATCGGTCGGTCCTCGCGGGCAGGCCGGTCTTCGCGCGGCGTCCATTCCTCGCGTGGCGGGCGTTCCCCGCGTTCGGGACGGATCCGCTCCGGACGGTCGCGCAGCGAACGCTCCGGGCGTTCCCAATCGGGCTTGGCGCGGCGGTCACTGGCGCGGTCATCGACATCGCGCAGCTCTTCCGGCGCCGAGCGGCCCTCGCGCTTGGCGCGGATAAAGGCCGCGGCAACAGCTTCGGCGCCGTGCTGGGCCAGCAATTGCTCGACGAGTTTTTTCTCATGTGCGTTGGCCGGTTCGCTGATCGCGGCGTCCGAGAGGAGGCGCGCATCATCCTGCCGGGCGATTTCGTCAGCAGACGGCGGCTTGCCCCAGGTCGCAGAAATCTTGGCATCGCCGAGCAGGCGCTCGACTCGGCGGCGGGCTTTTGGTGCAACCAGCAGCGCGCTGACGCCCTTGCGTCCCGCGCGGCCCGTACGGCCCGAACGGTGGAGCAGGGTCGCCGGAGCGCGCGGCGGGTCCGCATGGATCACGAGGCCGAGGTTCTGCAGGTCCAGTCCGCGCGCGGCCACGTCTGTGGCGATACACACGCGCGCGCGGCCATCGCGCAGGGCCTGGA
>JAIXVM010000054.1 GCA_027482995.1 Hyphomonadaceae bacterium
GCGGCCGGTGTTCATTGCGGCGCCGCCGGGCGTATCGCTGCCAGCGGCGCTCGCCTCTGTGGCGCTGCTGACGTCGGGCGGCGTGCGGGGCCTGTTCAGCCGGGGCGCCTAGGCCTCGCTCAGTCGTCCTCGCCGGCGGGCGAGGCGTCGCTGGTTTCGCGCCGGGGGCGGGCGATGAGTTCGCCGAGGTCCACGAGTTCGATGAAGGTGTCGGCTTCCCGGCGCAGCTCGTCCGACATCAGGGGCGGCGTGGCCTCCATCGTCGAGACGACCGAGACGCGCACGCCCTTCGCCTTCACGGCCGCGACGAGGTGGCGGAAATCGCCGTTGCCGCTGAACAGGACGATGTGATCGCACCAGGCGGCGGCTTCGAGCATGTCCACGGTCAGCTCGACATCCATGTTGCCGCGCACGCGCTTGCGCCCGTCGCGGTCCACGAATTCCCGGGCGGGCTTTTTGACCACGTTGAAGCCGTTATAGGCCAGCCAGTCGACGAGGGGGCGGACCGGGCTGTAATCGTCGCTTTCGACGATGGCGGTGTAGTAGCTCGCCCGGATGAGCCGGCCGCGGGACTGGAACTCCTTGAGAAGCTTGCGGAAATCGATCTCGAGGCCAACCGCGCGGGCGGCCGAGTAGAGGTTTGCCCCGTCGATGAACAGCGCCAGGCGCTCGTCCTTGTAGAAGGCCATTGGCAATCGCCTTTTCTTCAAATAGGAGGGGCTAATCTATTGCCCAGAATATCTATGGTTCTCGCTTAACCACGCTTGCGGAAGGCTGCAAGGATGGGTTGCCGCGACGTGCTGCAGCGCATATAAAGGGCGGTTCTCAGGAGATTTTCCCGATATGGCCCGCGTTACTGTCGAAGACTGCATCCAGAAGGTTCCGAACCGGTTTGAGCTCGTTCTGCTCGCCGGACACCGCGCCCGGATGATCCGCGAAGGCTCGCCGCTGGCGATTGACCGCGACAATGACAAGGATCCGGTCGTGTCGCTGCGCGAAATCGCCGACTCGGCGGTCGACCTGAAAGTCATCAAGGAAGCGCTGATCTCGAGCCTGCAGGACATCCGTCCGGGCGAGGAGAACGAGCGCGAAGCCGATCGCCAGGCCCTGATGGCCGCTCCGGCCGCTACCGAGGACGATGTTCTGCGCGCCTACCAGGCCGAGATCGAATCCGGGCGCGACGACCGCCTCTAGGAGACTCCATGGACGGCAGCGCCCTTTCCGAACCGGAAAAAGGGGCTGGCACAAACGCTGGCGCAGCCGCTCCTGCGCCGGTGGACGCCCTGCCGCCTGTGCCGACCCGCGAAGAACTGATCGCGAAAGTGCGCGCCTATCACCCGCGGGTGAAATCCGAACTGCTCGGCCAGGCCTATGACTTTGCCGTGAAGCATCACGGCGCCGCCCAGCGCGATTCCGGTGAGGCGTATTATTCCCACCCCATCCGTGTCGCGAGCCTGCTCGCCGATGTGCGCCTCGATGAGGTGACGATCGTCGCGGGCCTTCTCCACGATGTGGTCGAGGATACCGAGATCGATATCGGCGATATCGAAGTGCGCTTTGGCGCGGACGTGGCCGAGCTGGTGGACGGGGTGACGAAGCTCGACAAGCTCGAGTTCACGTCGAAGGAGGCCGCGCAGGCGGAGAACTTCCAGAAGTTCATCCTGGCGATGACGAGTGATATCCGTGTGCTGCTGGTCAAGCTCGCCGACCGGCTTCACAACATGGAGACGCTGCATTTCCGGAAGAAGCCGGAAAGCCGTCAGCGTACGGCGCGTGAGACGATGGACATCTATGCGCCGCTGGCGCGGCGGGTGGGCCTCTATGATGTGGCTGCGCGAATGGATGATCTCGCCTTCCAGGAGCTGAACCCGGAAGCGCGCCGCGCGATCCTCTACCGGCTGGAAGAGCTGGAGCGTGAGAACAAGGGCGACCTTGACCGGATCCGCGAAGACCTGACCGCGCTGCTCGACGAGACGGGCCTGAAGTACCGGCTGCGCGGACGGCGCAAGCAGCCCTATTCGCTCTGGCGCAAGCTGGAGCGCAAATCGATTTCCTTCCGCGACGTGGCAGACCTCTTCGCATTCCGGATCATGCTTGCCGATGTGAAGGATTGTTACGCCGTACTCGGAGCAATCCACACGCACTGGGCCTGCATTCCGGACCGGTTCCGGGACTTCATCTCGGTGCCGAAGCCGAACGGCTATGCGAGCCTGCACACGACGGTGCGCGCCTCCGGCAACCGGCGCGTCGAACTGCAGATCCGCACGAAGGCGATGGACCGTACGGCGGAATACGGTGTGGCGGCGCACTGGGGCTACAAGAACCGGTCCTACGGATTCGACGTGGACTCGGCGCGCGCGGCGGGTCTCGATCCCGAGGCGAACCTCAAGGCCTTTGCAGAATTGCTGCGCGACGGGGCGGAGCCGGGTGAATTCCTCGAACATGCCAAACTCGAGATGTACCGCGAGCACGTGTTCACCTTCACGCCGAAGGGCAAGCTGATCATCCTGCCGGCGGGCGCCATGCCGCTCGACTTTGCCTATGCCGTGCACTCGGCGGTGGGGGACACGGCCATCGGTGCACGGATCAATGGCGAGGAGAAGTCCATGCGCCGCCCGCTCAAGAACGGCGATGTGGTGGACGTCATCCGCGGCCGGGCGCCGGCGCCGATGATCGGCTGGGAGGCGATGACCTATACCGGCCGGGCGAAATCGAAACAGCGCAAGCTGGAACGCGACCGCGAGGCCGCCGAATTCCGGCGCCTCGGCGAAGGCTTGATCAACCAGGCCCTGCGCCGCGCGGGCGCGGACCCGGTGGACGTGATGCTGGTCGACGTGGCCAACAAGCTCGGGATCTCGTCGATTGACGACCTGCGCGAAGAAGCGGGGCGCGGACGTATCCTCACGTCGGCGATCGTGAGCGCCGCCTTCCCGGGTTATGAGCCCGAGCGCACGACGGATACGGACAAGACGCCGATCGACAGCCGCCACGCGCCGCTGTTCGTTGAGGGCAAGGACCTGACGCCAGGCGTGACACTGCACCTCGGCAATTGCTGCC
>JAIXVM010000034.1 GCA_027482995.1 Hyphomonadaceae bacterium
GAGGTTACGCCTTGGCCGCTGGCGCCAGCCGGATGTTAAGCTCCTTGAGCTGACGATCTTCCACGGGGCTCGGCGCGCCCATCAGCAGGTCGCGAGCGTGCTGGTTCATCGGGAAGAGGATCACGTCGCGCAGGGAGTCGGCCTCGGCCAGCAGCATGACGATACGGTCCACGCCGGGCGCGATCCCGCCGTGCGGCGGCGCGCCGAAGCGGAAGGCGTTCAGCATGCCGCCGAACTTGTCCTCGACGACTTCCGGACCTTTGCCGGCGAGTTCGAACGCCTTGAGCATGATCTCGGGGCGGTGGTTCCGGATTGCGCCGGACGAGAGCTCAACGCCGTTGCAGACGATGTCATACTGGAAGGCCTTCAGCGCGAGCTGCTTCTCCACCGTGTCGGCGGCAAGCAGCGCTTCCATGCCGCCTTGCGGCATCGAGAACGGGTTGTGGCTGAAGTCCACTTTCTTGTTGTCTTCGTCCCACTCGTACATCGGGAAATCGACGATCCAGCAGAAGCGGAAGATGCCCGGCTCGATCAGGCCCAGCTCCTCGCCGATGCGAATGCGCGCCTGGCCTTGCAGCTTCACGGCGGCGGTCTTGTCGCCGGCGGAGAAGAACAGCGCGTCGCCCGCCTTGATGCCGGCGCGCTCAGCCAAGGCGGCCAGCGCGGCCGGCTCGAAGAACTTCGCAATCGGACCGGTCGCAGACAGCTGCCCGCCCTCTTCGACGAAACGCATGTAGCCGAGACCCGGCGCCTGCATTTCCTTCTTCGCCCAGGCGTCCATCTTGTCGAAGAAGCTGCGTGGCTGCTCGCCGGAATTCGGCGCCGGAATGGCCCGCACGATACCGCCGCCGGCGACAATCTTCTTGAACACGGCGAGCGTGACGTCATCGCGCGTGACGATGTCAGACACATCCGAGCAGATGATCGGGTTGCGCAGGTCCGGCTTGTCGACGCCATACTTCAACATGGCTTCCGCATACGGAATATGCGGGAACGGGCCCGGGGCGACGGTGCGGCCCTTGCCGTCCCAATCGGCAAACTCCTCGAACACGCCGCGCATGACGGGCTCGATAGCCGCGAACACGTCGTCCTGCGTCACGAAGCTCATCTCGATATCGAGCTGGTAGAACTCGCCCGGCGAGCGGTCTGCGCGGGCGTCCTCATCCCGGAAGCAGGGCGCGATCTGGAAATAGCGGTCGAAGCCCGAGACCATCAGCAGCTGCTTGAACTGCTGCGGCGCCTGCGGAAGGGCGTAGAACTCGCCGGGGTGCATCCGGCTCGGCACGAGGAAGTCACGCGCGCCTTCGGGGCTGGAGGCGGTCAGGATCGGTGTCTGGTACTCGGTGAAGCCTTCGGCCACCATCCGGCGGCGCAGGCTCGCGATGACGTTCGAGCGCAGCACCATGTTCTTGTGCAGCTGCTCGCGGCGCAGGTCGAGGTAGCGATGCTTGAGGCGGATCTCTTCCGGATAGGAATGGTCGCCGAACACCGGCATCGGCAGCTCGGCCGCCTCGGACTGGACCGACACGGCCCCGCCCACGATTTCGATCTCGCCGGTCGCGAGGTTCGCGTTCACGAGGTCCGCGTCCCGGGCCACCACCTTGCCCTCAACCGTGATGACGCTCTCGGCGCGCAGGCGCTCGACCGTGGCAAAGCCGGGCGAGCCCGGATTGAAGACGATCTGGGTCAGCCCGTAATGGTCACGCAGGTCAATGAACATGACCCCGCCATGGTCGCGGCGGCGGTGCAACCAGCCGGAAACCTTGACGGTTTCACCGACATGGGACTTGCGCAATTGCCCGCAGGTATGGGTGCGATAGGCATGCATCGGACGGGTACTCCGGACTGGAAAGAAGCGGCGTAGGGCACAGACCCCCTCGCCTTTGTCAAGCAGGTGCGATAAGCGCTCGCGCAATGACTGACAACACCCTGACGCCGATCACTGAGCAGTCCGCCCTCGAAGACCTTTGCGGGCGGCTTTCGGAGGCAGAATTCGTCTGCGTGGACACCGAATTCCACAGGGAGACGACCTACTGGCCGGAACTGTGCCTGATCCAGGCCTCCGGACCCGGCGTTGAGGGCCTGATCGACCCCCGGGCCGAGGATCTGGACATAAAGCCATTCCTCGACCTGATCGCCTCGGACCGGCAGACCAAGGTGTTCCACGCCGCCCGGCAGGACATCGAAATCTTCAACCGGCTGATCGGCCACCCCCCCGGACCGGTGTTCGACACCCAGGTCGCCGCCATGGCGCTCGGGTTTGGTGATTCGATCTCGTACGACAACCTCGTCCAGCGCGTGCTGAAGAAGCAGATCGACAAGTCGAGCCAGTTTACCGACTGGATGCGCCGCCCCCTGAGCCAGAAACAGCTCATCTACGCCCTCGGCGACGTGACGCACCTGCGCGATTGCTACCAGCGGATGCGGGATGATCTCGACCGCGCCGGCCGCCTTGCCTGGGTGCGTGAGGAGATGGCGGAGCTCGAAGACCCCGCCACCTACGATACCGAGCCGATGAACGCCTGGCAGCGGCTCAAGCTTCGCATGCCAAAGAAAGACTACGCGGCCGTTGTCGTCTCGGTTGCCGCCTGGCGCGAACGTGTGGCGCAGGAACTCGACAAGCCGCGCCGGCGCATCCTGAAGGATGACGCGATCCAGGAGATCGCCGCCCAGAAGCCGCGTACGGAAGAAGACTTCAACCAGCTGCGCGCCGTGCCGAACGGGTTCATCCGCTCCAAACACGGCCAGGGCCTGCTGGAGGCGGTGCGCGCGGCCATCGATGCGCCGGATACCTACGCGCCGGAAATGGTCCGGCAGGTCCAGAACGCGCAGATTCCGGCGGGCGCGCCTGAGCTGCTCAAGGTGCTGCTCAAGCACGTCTCGGACGAGAACGATGTGGTCCCGCGCCTGATCGCCAACTCTGCCGATATCGACCGGATCGCCCGCGGCGAGACCAGCGAAGACATCGCGGCAATGACGGGCTGGCGCTACGAGATGTTCGGCAAGAAGGCCATCGCGCTGCTGTCCGGCAAGCTCGCCGTTTCGTTCGCAGGCGGACAAGTGCGGTTGTTCGACGTTTGAGTCCGGTCGCTACCGCACGCTCGTCCGCGACTTGAGACGAAGCTGCCCGGCTGCCTGCGCGAGCCGGCGTTCGACCGTTTCGGAAATCAGCAGCTTGTCGCGCGGATCGACAAGCAGTTCCAGCGTATCGCCTACGCGCCGCAACGCTGCGCGCTTGAGGATCGGGCCCGAGCGGCCCGAGAACACCGCGCCAAGCCGCATCAGCAGACCAACCTGACGCGCCCGGTCCGCCTGGGCCTCGCTGGTCAGGCCGATGTGTTCCGTCGGCCGTTTGAAGTCTTTCTCATACCGGCAACCAATCGCATACGCGATCAGGGCGCGTTCGGGATGGCTGATGCCGCAATAGGGCGCGCGCAAAGCCTGGTCATAGGCCATCTCCGCCCGGTGGTCCGGATGGAACCGGCCGGCGCTGTCGGCCATCATGCAGGCGGCCTTCTCAATGCGGATATCTGCCGCGGGCGAGCCGAAGAGGTCCGGTTCGGGCAGCAACGCAGGCGCAATGAACTCGTGCAACGCGCGCCCAAAGGCGATCTGGTTGATGTCGAGCCGGGTATAGGCAATCACGCCATCCGTCAGCGGATCATCGGCCCGCATGTTCATCAGTTCCTGCACGACGCCTTCACGCACGCCCGCCGCCGAGATCGTCACGCCGTCCAGCTTTCCGATGGTGAGGATTTCCTCGATCGTGATCGCGGCCACATGCAGCAGCCTTGCCCGCTTGCGGTCCAGCGCTTCGATCTGAGTGCGCGCGGACGCGTTCGTCAGCGCATCGACGGTCAGCTTGGCGGCCCGTGCCACCTGCCCTTCATTGATCTGGTAACCTTGCAGCACCTGCAGCGGATAGCGCTCAAGCTCCATCACCAGCCGCGCGAAGGCGCGCCAAGCCCCGCCGACCGCATAGAACCGGCCTTTCGCATCCGCCAATGCTACACTCGTCTTCAGCGCTTCCCGGATCCGTTTACGGAGTTCCTTCGGCTCGCCCGCGACATCCGCCAGCGCCAGCGGTCCGATCATCAGGCTCTCGCCCTCGCCCGGTGCGCCGCCAATGCCCTGGAACTCGAGGCTGGAGCCGCCCAGGTCTCCGATCAGCCCGACTGGCTTGTAGAGATTGATCTCGACCCCGCGAGCCGAGAGCCGTGCTTCGTCCGCGCCGGAGAGCAGCCGAACCGGGCGCCCCAGAACCTTGCTCGCCTGCTTTACAAAATCGGCACCATCTTCGGCGGCGCGCACCGCGGCCGTTGCCACCGCCTGCCAGGTTTCGACATTCAGCGCCTTGAGGATCGCCCGGAAACGGGCCAGCGCGCCGAGGGCCGCTTCAACCCCCGCCGGCGACAAACGCCCGGTGCGCGTCAGCCCTTCGCCGAGCCCGGCCATGACCTTCTCGTTGAAGCTTTGAAGGATCGACGCGCCGAGCACATCAAAGATCACGAGGCGAACGGAGTTCGAGCCTATATCGATAATCCCCGCCTGGCGGGGCTGCGGGATACTCATTTCGGCGCCTGCGGCAGAGTCAGGCGGGGCGGCAGGCTGACCTCAAGCGCACTGCCCCGGCCGGACAGGCTGGGGTTCGCCATGAAATATCCGTGAGCGGAGAAAGCACCCTCTGCAGCCTTGCTGCGATAGCGCTCATATGTGCCATCGGAATGCATCAGCCAGGACTGCTGCTCATCATTGAGGTTGGCCACCATGATCTGGTTCATGACCTGCCGGTGAACCGTCGGGTTCTGGATCGGCACGAGCACTTCGACGCGCCGCATCAGGTTGCGCGGCATCCAGTCGGCGGACGACATGAACACTTTGGCATTCGGTGACGGCAAGGCTTCACCATTTGCGAAGCACAGGATGCGGGCATGTTCGAGGAAACGCCCGACAATGCTCTTGACCGTGATGTTCTCGGACAGACCTGGAATGCCGGGCCGCAGGCAGCAGATTCCGCGCACGACGAGTGCAATCGGCACGCCCGCCTGACTCGCACGGTAGAGCGCGTCAATCACTTCGCCGTCCACCAGCGAATTCATCTTGGCCCAGATGCCGCACGGCTTTTTCTTTCTCGCCGCGATGGCCTCGGCCTCGATCATCTCAAGCAGGTGTTCCTTGAGGTTCACGGGGGCCATCGAGATCGTCTCGAAATCCGGGGCCACATCCGGCGGCTCCCGGTTCGCGGTCACGAAGTTGAACAGGCGGTTTGCATCCCGGCCAAGCGCGGGGTCCGCCGTGAACAGGGACAGGTCAGTATAGATGCGGGCATTGACCGGGTGATAGTTGCCCGTGCCGAAATGGGTGTAGGTCCGCAACTCGTTGCCTTCGCGCCGCACGACGAGCGAGACCTTCGCATGGGTCTTGTACTCGATAAATCCGTACACGACCTGAACACCTGCGCGCTCAAGATCCCGCGCCAGACGCAGGTTCGCTTCTTCGTCAAACCGCGCCTTGATCTCGACCAGCGCCGTGACCGTCTTGCCAGACTCGGCCGCCTCGATGAGCGCACCCACGATGGGTGAGTTGACGGTCGTGCGGTACAGAGTCTGCTTGATCGCGACGACGTGCGGATCGGCCGCGGCTTGGCGAACAAACTCGACCACCACGTCGAAGCTCTCGAACGGGTGATGGACGATGATGTCCTTTGCGCGGATCGCCGACAGGATATCCCCGCCCATCTCCTTGATGCGCTCCGGATAGCGCGGCTCGTAAGGCGAGAACAACAGGTCCGGACGATCGTCAACGATCAGTTCGGACAGCCGCGCCATGCCGAGAATACCGTCATACAGCACGATGTCGGAGGGCTCGGCACCGATCTCACGCATGATGAACAGGCGAAGGCGCTCCGGCGCGCTCGCTTGCATCCGCAGGCGGACGATCCGTCCACGCCGGCGCTGCTTCAGCAGCACCTCGAATTCGCGGATCAGGTCTTCGGATTCTTCCTCGATCTCGATATCGCTGTCGCGCACGATCCGGAACAGGCAGCGGCCCGCTTCCTTGAAACCGGGAAACAGGTTCGGCAGGAACAGGCCGATCACGTCTTCCAGCGCGATGAACCGGATGCCGGCCTTGTTGCCCTTTGGCAGGCGGATGAAGCGCCGCACGAAGGTAGGCATCGGCACGATCCCGACTTGCTCCTCTCCGCCATTCAGCGGTTGCAGGTCGAACGCGATCGTGAAGCCAAGGTTCGGAATGAACGGAAACGGGTGCGCCGGGTCGATCGCGAGCGGCGTCAGGATCGGGAAGATGTTGGCGTGAAAGTAGGCTTCAATGTCGGCGCGTTCGCGTTTCGTGAGGTCTTCCGCGGCAAGCACATGGATGCCCTCGCCTTCCATCTCGGCCTTCAGATCACGCCAGCGTTGCAGCTGCCCGCCGATCAGCCGCAAGGCCGCCGCCTCGACCTCGGCCACCTGTAGCGCTGGGGTCAGGCCATCCTGGCTGAGCTTGCTGACCCCGGCGCGCACCTGCTCGCGCAGACCCGCATAGCGGACCATGTCGAACTCATCGAGGTTGCTGGCCGAGATTGACAGGAAGCGCAGGCGCTCGAGCAAGGGATGCGCCGGATTGCCGGCTTCTTCGAGCACACGCTGGTTGAATTCGAGCCAGGAGAGTTCCCGGTTCAGGAATCGCTGCGGCGAGCCAAGCAGCTGCTTGTTCAGGCGTTGCTGGCCGTCTGCCATCGGGGGTCACCTCTCCGCCGCGTCATCCTCATCGCTGCCGGTCATCTCGTTCAGGACCTGGCGGGCCAGCGGCAAGCTGGGCGCCCGGTCATGCTGGCTGACGGCGTTGCTGAGTCTGTCCATGAAGTTCTCTGCCGCCTCATAGGCAAGTTCGAGCCGCGGCACCAGATAGTTGAGCGTCTCAGGTGAAAGCCTCAGGTAGCGTCGCTCGGCGCCCAAAACGAGCCGCTCGCGCAGAACCGCTTCGTCTGGCGGGCCGATCTCACCCGACGGCAGGGCCTTGAGGCGCGATTTGAGATCGGCCGAGGCCGTGCGCCATTGCGACGGCGCCCGGTGGGACAGAAGCAGCAGGCGGCCACCGGAAGCACTCACAAGGTTGATCAGCGACAACAGCGCCTCATCCTGCTTGGCGCCGCTTGGATCGGCGTCGTCGACGGCGACATGCCGCGCGGCGAGTTCGTCGAGCCCCCGCCGCCCCGCTTTTGCCAATGTCGAGGGCGTCATCAGCGCGCCGTCAAAGCGGCCGGCCCAAGCCTCGGCAAGATAACTGAGGCCGCATTTCGGCAGGCCGGTGATGGCCAGCACGGGTGTGGCCCAGTCATCGGGGTTAGCGGCAATCCGCAATGCAGCCGCGTTGTGCGGGCCGGCCAGCAGCTGGTCCCACCGCGCCGGTGGCGGCGGAAATCCGAACATCGCCTGTTGCGGCGGACTATCCGGATCCGCGCCGTCTGACGTCACTGAACAGCGGACGTCGAGACAGCCGAACGCAGTGTGAGTTCGTTCTCTTCCCGGCCGAGGGTGACGCCGCGCTGGACGAGGTCGTTGCGCAGACGCGATTCGTCACCGGCAAACGAGAAGGTCACGATGGCACCTTCACGGGCGACCGCTTTTGTCCGGAAGTCCGATACCAGCGGCGAGCGCGCGAGTGCGCCGCGCAGCGTGTTCCACTCGGCGAGAGACGTGAAGCGGACGGAAGCGGACACGTCGGTGCGCGAACCGTCGCGGACGATCGAGTTCTGCTTCCAGGATTCGTCGAGGAGGTTCGAGACGGCCTCAGCCGCTTGGGACAAGGAGGCGGCGGGAGGGGTTGCGCCCACAGGCTCGTTGCCGGTCGCGGTCACCGTGGAGACCACGACGCGCCAGGCGCCCTCACGACCCTGAAGTTCCGCAAGGATGCCGCGGCGGGCGTTCAGAGAGGCGGCTTCAGAGGAGATGCTGTTCCACGTTGAGGACACGGCGTAGCTTTGTTGCGTCGCGGTGATCGAGGGGACGAGCGCGTTCCGGTTGCGCTCGCCGAAAGCTTCGATCCAGGCCGCCTGGGAACCCGAGGCCGTGACCGGCACCATCAGAGCCAGCGGGGCCTGCGCGTCGAGATAGGGAACGTTGATCGAGTCGAGATAGGCGCGCACGGTCTGCGGGTTCAGGACCACAGCCAGCTTGCCGCGGTAGCGCCCGGCGCCGGCCGTTTCTTCCTCAACGTCCACGGCCGCCGTGAACTTCGAAGCGAGCGCGCTGTCGATCTTGACGCCGCCAACGGCCGAACGGTCAGTCGCCAGTGTAATCTTGTTGATAAGCAGCCGCGCGGCCGCCATCCGGGCCGACGCCATCGCCTTTTCGCGGGCCTCGATGACGCTGCCCGCGGACTCGTCCACGGAGATTCCCCGGATCGTGTAAACGTCCTTTGTGTCGGCATAGACGACACCTGTACCGACGAGCGACAGGAGCATCGCGGCGAGAACCATTCGAATCATGACGGGCAAACTCCTCAGTTGGGCATCTTCTAACAGGCGCGATCTGAACCGGAAACCGCGCGCTTCACTTCCGAACCTTCACTGGAACTTAAGGCCACCCCATGCTAACGCGCCGGTTCGGGCAAGCTGCGGGGCCAAACCAGATGACTGCGACCTCTAAACCGCCCCTGTCATACCGCGATGCGGGTGTCGATATTGAGGCAGGCGAGCGCCTGGTGGACGCCATTTCGCCGATGGCAAAGGCGACAGCCCGGGCCGGCGTCATGGGCGGCCTCGGCGGCTTCGGCGCACTGTTTGACCTCAAGGCCGCCGGTTACACCGATCCGGTGCTGGTGTCCGGCACGGACGGCGTGGGCACCAAGCTCATGCTGGCTTTCGAGACCGGCATCCACAACACGGTCGGCATCGACCTTGTGGCCATGTGCGCGAATGATGTGCTGGCGCAGGGCGCCGAGCCTCTGTTTTTCCTAGATTATTTTGCCACCGGCAAACTGGAAGGCGGGATTGCCGAGGCTGTGATCGCCGGGATCGCCGAAGGCTGCCGTCTTTCGGGGTGCGCACTCGTGGGCGGCGAGACCGCCGAAATGCCGGGCATGTACCCGCCGGGGCATTATGACCTCGCAGGCTTCGTCGTCGGCGCTGTGGACCGGGACAAGGTGCTGCCGCGCATGGGCGACATGGCGCCCGGGGATGTGCTGATCGGCATCGCCTCGTCCGGACCGCACTCCAACGGCTATTCTCTGGTCCGCCGCATCGTCGCGCGCGAAGGCCTGTTCTATGGCGGCCCGTCGCCCTTCTCGGATGCCCAGACGCTGGGCGAAGCGCTGCTGACGCCGACGCGGCTTTATGCACCGCTCGTGATGCCGCTGATCCGTTCGGGCCGTATCAAGGGGCTCGCGCACATCACCGGTGGCGGGCTGACCGAAAACACCCCGCGCATGTGTCCGGACCATTTGGTGCCCCGGATCGACCGCGCCAGCTGGACACCTCCCCCGGTCTTCCAATGGCTGCAGGAGGCCGGCGGCGTCGAGCTGGACGAGATGCACCGCACCTTCAACATGGGCATCGGCATGGTGCTGGCCGTCAGCCCCGGCGATGCGCCGCAGGTGCTCGCAGAC
The DNA here is from genome assembly GCA_027482995.1 of Hyphomonadaceae bacterium. GTDB lineage: Bacteria > Pseudomonadota > Alphaproteobacteria > Caulobacterales > Hyphomonadaceae > Hyphomonas. Next base: position 9,610 of record JAIXVM010000034.1, read on the forward strand.
CTGAAGGCAGCCGGCGAGGCCCCCCGCGTGGTGGGCGAGCTTGCCACGGCATGAGGCGGCTGAATCTGGCTGTCCTGATCTCGGGGCGAGGCTCCAACATGGAAGCGCTGCTGAAGGCGGCGTCAGATCCCGAATTTCCCGCCCGGCCTGTGCTCGTACTTTCCAACAGTCCTGACGCGTCCGGCCTGAAGATTGCCGAGGCTGCGGGCGTGGCGGCCGTCGCGATTGATCACAAGACATATGGCAAGGACCGCGAGGCGTTCGAGTTCCATGTCGACGCCACGCTGCGCGGTGCGGACGTTGAAGTCATCGCGCTGGCAGGATTCATGCGGGTGTTGACGCCCTGGTTCGTGAAACGCTGGGAAGGCCGGATGATCAACATCCACCCGTCCCTGCTGCCGAAATACAAGGGCCTCGACACACACCAGCGCGCGATTGATGCGGGCGAAACCGAAGCCGGTTGCTCCGTACACTGGGTCAGCGCCGGTGTGGATGAAGGCGAGATCATTGCGCAGGCCCGCGTGCCGATCCTTGCCGGAGATACCGCCGAGACTCTGGCCGCGCGGACACTACCTGCTGAACACAAACTATATCCTGAGGCGTTGAAGCTCGCCTGCAAGACCATAACGGAGAAACTATCCCATGGGTGAGATGCAACAAATCGTGCTGACGCAATACTGCATCGGCGAGCCGAAGCTTTCGGACTTCAAGCTTGAGAGCCTGCCGCTTCCGGAGCCGAAGGACGGACAATTCCGTGTACGGCATGTCTGGTGCTCGGTCGACCCCGGCACACGTTCGCGTCTGTCGGGTGGCGACAGCTACGCTGCGGCCCTGCCCCTCGGCAAACCGATTGACGGGTTCAGCGTCGGCGTGATCGACGCGTCGAACAACCCGGACTGGCCGGTGGGCACGAAAGTTTTCTGTGCGGGCGGATGGAAAACGCATTCTCTGCAATCTGGCAAAGGCTTCATCGGCAAGGTGATGGATGTGCCGGGCGTGCCGCTGTCGGCCTGGATCGGTGTGCTGGGTGTGCCCGGCCTGACCGCATGGTTCGGCACGAAGGACGTTGCCCGTTTCAAGGCTGGTGACGCGGTGCTCGTCACGTCTGCAGCCGGCCCGGTCGGCGCAACGGCTGGCCAGCTGGCCAAAGCCTGGGGCGCCTCGAAGGTCGTCGGCATCGCCGGTTCGCAGGCGAAATGCGACTGGCTGGTGAAGGAAGCGGGCTTCGACGCGGCGATCAACTACAAAACGGCGTCGGATCTCACCGGCGCCATCGCCGCTGAATTCCCCAAGGGCGTGGATGTGCTCTTCGACAATGTCGGCAATGCGATGGTCAACCGTGTGCTTCCGCTGATGGCGCTGAATGGGCGCATCTGCATCTCGGGCCAGGTCGCCGACTATAATCTGACCCCGGAGCAAACCCCGGGCATCGTCAACACCAAGCCCTTCATCACGCACCGCGTGAACATGCAGGGCCTTGTTGTGTTCGATTTCGCGCCTGGCTTCCCCGAAGCGCTGGGCACGATGGCAAAGATGATCGCAGACGGATCATTGAAAACCCAGGAAGAACGCTTCGAGGGCATCGCCGCGATGCCGGAAGCCTTCTGCGGCTTGTTCCGTGGTGAAAACTCCGGGCGGCGCGTGGTGCAGGTGAGCGTGGAATAAACCCGGCGAGAATAACTGTGCGCCGAACTCTAGGCGCGCAGGTCCCGTCCGACATTCTGCAGCAAGGCATTGGCGAACTTCGCATCCGGCTCATCGAAGAAGTCGTGTGCGAGCGAAACGTATTCGTCGAGGATCACGGCGTCGGAGAGTTCCGGGTGGGTGATGAACTCGGCGCCGGCGGCACGCATAAGGGCGCGCATCGTGGCGTCGAGGCGGGTCAGCTTCCAGCCTTCGGCGAGACGCGCGAGAATTGCGTTGTCGATGCGGGCCTGATTGTCCACCACGGCGTTGACGATGGACTTGAAGAGATCAGGGTCAGCGTCTTCGATGGGCATGCCGTCCGGGCCGAGGCCGAGGCGGTCTTCCATGAACTCGCGGATCGTCGCGCGGGCGGATTTCTCCGTCTGCTCCATTTCGTAGAGCGCCTGCACAGCGGCGAGGCGCGCGCCGGCGCGGCGGGCGCGGGTCACATCAAAGGGGAGTTTCTGGGGGCTCAACGGATCAACTCTTTGCGGAACTTGATCATCGCGAGGCAGGCATTGGCGGCTTCGGCGCCCTTGTTCTTGCGCTTGCGGTCGGCGCGCGCGAGGGCCTGCGCTTCGTTCTCGACGGTCAGGATGCCGTAGCCGATGGCCTGGCGGCGCTGGACGATGAGATCCATAAGGCCGCGCGCACTCTCGCCGCAGACGTAATCATAGTGGGAAGTTTCCCCCCGGATGACACATCCGAGCGCGAGGAAGCCGTCATAACGGCCGGTGTCGGCAGCCATCGCGATTAGGCCCGGGAGTTCGAACGCGCCTGGCACTTCCATCACGGTCACTTTGGCGCCAGCGGCTTCAAGCGCTTCGAGTGCGCCCGCTTCCAACTCGTCGCTGATGTGCTTGTAATAGCGCGAGATCGCGATCAGGACGCGGTCGGCCATCAGTGTGTCTCCTCGTTCAGGCGGCGCCAGCCCTCTATGGTCAGGCCGTATCCGTCAAGCCCTGCAACGCGGGTCGGCGCAGTGTCGGACAAGTAAATCATCCGCCGCACGCCCAGTTCGCGCAGAATCTGGGCCCCGACGCCGTACTCACGCAACGGCGCAGTTGGATCGCGCGGCGCGGCAGATTTGAGGCCAAGGCGCTCGGCCATGGCATTCGGGTGCATCGTGTTGACGAAGACCACCACGCCCGGCTCGGGCGCCTCGGCGATCAGGCGCATCGCCTTGCCGACGAGGCCCTCGCGGGGGCCCTTTTCGCCAAGAATGTCAGCGAGCACGTCGGTGCGATGCACGCGGACAATTGTGACCGAGTCCGGCCGGATATCGCCGTGCACGATGGCGATGTGCTCGGAGCCGTCCAGCGTGTTGCGGAAGCAGACGGTTCGGAAGCCTTCTCCGTAGGCGGAGTTCAGCGGCGCTTCCACGCGGCGCTCCAGGAAGCGGTCGTTCTGGCGGCGCCAGGCGATCAGGTCCGCGATGGTGCCGATCTTGAGATTGTGCAGCTGGGCGAAGGCGACGAGCTCAGGCAGGCGGGCCATAGTGCCGTCATCATTCATGATCTCGCAGATCACGCCTGCCGGATAGAGTCCGGCCATGCGCGAGATATCCACCGCGGCTTCCGTATGGCCGGCGCGAACAAGCGTGCCGCCTTCCTTTGCAATCAGCGGAAAGACGTGACCGGGCGTGACGATGTCGGCATGATCCTTGGTCGGATCAATCGCGACCGCGATGGTGCGCGAGCGATCATGCGCGGAGATGCCGGTCGTGACGCCCTCTTTCGCTTCGATGGACACCGTGAAAGCGGTCTGCATGCTCTCGCGATTGTTGCGCGTCATCATGTCGAGCTGCAGCGTGTGGGCCCGTTCCTGCGTCATCGACAGGCAGATCAGGCCGCGGCCATGCTTGGCCATGAAGTTCACCGCTTCGGGCGTGGCGAAAGTCGCGGGGATGACAAGGTCGCCCTCATTCTCCCGGTCCTCGGCATC
>JAIXVM010000045.1 GCA_027482995.1 Hyphomonadaceae bacterium
AAGCCCCAGCGGTTCACGGAGTAGAGCGCGTTGGTGATGCCCTGGCGTTTGAGGGCGCTGAAGAAGCGGTTGATCTGCCAGACGAGGATCGGCCAGCACAGCACGTGCACGTACGCGAACATGCGCGTGAAGTACGGGTCCTGGCGAAGGGCGCTGAGCGTCTGCATGCGCGGAGTATAACTCTGGGCGGGTAGGGGGTGCGCAAGCTTTGGCGAAGTTTCTTGTAAGCCGTTGATCGGAATTGGTATTTTTATTTTGGCGTGGCTGAAAATGTAGGCACAAGTAGCCCCGTCCTGCCCACCCGCGCCGACCCGGGCGGGTGGGGGCGCTCGACGATTTGAGAATGCATTTAATAATCATTCGCATTTAGTATTGCGAATGGTTCTCAAGATTGTTAGGTCGCTCCCAGTTCAAAACTGGCGGAGCGCTCATGAAAACCCAACCCTCATCCCTCGTTCTGGCGGCCGCCCTTGGCGCCGCTTTCCTCACGCCGGTTGCCCGGGCGCAGCAATCCGATCCCGCCACTGTGCCCGCCGAAGAGGCTGGGGAGGCGCGGCAGGAGACGGTCATCGTCACCTCGCGCGCCCAGGAGCTCTACCGCGTGCGCGAGACCAAGACCGGCAAGCTGCCGACCGTGCCGCTGCTCTCGAGCCAGTCCATCGCCGTGATCAATTCCGAGCTGATCGAGGACCAGGGCGCGCGCGACGCGCAGGACCTCTACCGCAATATCTCCGGCGTGACCGTCTTCAGCTATGCCGGCGTCACGGCGCGCGGCTTCCGGCAGGAGTCGAATTTCTATGACGGCCTGCGCGGCGACCCGTATGCCGGTTTTTCGGTGCCGTCACTGTTCAATGTGGAGCGGGTCGAGTTCCTGAAAGGGCCGGCGGGCATGCTCTACGGGGCCGGCGCGCCGGGCGGTCTGTTCAACTATGTGACCAAGACGCCGCAGGACGAGTTTTCGGCTACCCTATCTGCCGTGTACGGAACAGAGGGGCGCAAGGGCGCCTCCTATGAAGTGACCGGCGCGCTGCCGGTGGACGGCGCGGCCGGGCGGCTTGGTGTCTTCTATGAAGACCAGACCGGCCCCCGCAAGAATGCCGGGAGCGAGATTTCGATCTTCGATACGGGCATTCGCTTCGATCTCGGGTTTGCCGATCTGTCCCTCAAGGCCACACGGTACGACCAGAGCCTGCAGGGCAATCGCTTGCGCGGTGTGATCACCGACGACTTCGGAAACTTCCTCGCCGACCGGCGCTGGAACCATAACGAGGCGTCGGATTTCCTCGATCTTGAATCGAATGTCGTCCAGGCCACGCTCGCCGGTGAAGCCTTCGAAGGCCTGACCTGGGATGCCGGCCTGCGATACAATGATGGCACCGAGACGCAGAACTATCACGAGCCAAACGGCCTGTTCGATTCCGATGCAGACGGCGTGATTGACGCGACCCGCCGGCAGTTCCGTGACCAGTATCGCCGCAACGAGAGCGTCAGTTTCGGCACGAACGCGATCTGGTCGAAGGATCTGGGGGCCGTGGACAACCGCCTGCTGGTGGGCGCTGACTGGTACAAGCTCGATGCTTTCCTTTCGAGCGTTCTGGTGAATGGCACAAATGTCGCCGCGGCCACGCGGCCGTCGCCGCTGAGCCTGCTGAACCCGGTTTATGGCGCCACCAACCCTGCCGCCTATATCCGCCCGGCGGCGACGCTGACCGACAGCCAGCAGACGCGATATGGCTTTTACGCGTTGAACGAGGCGACGATCGGTCCGGTGATCGGCCTCTTTGGCGTGCGCCAGGATACGTTTGAGGACGTCAACAGCCTCACCGGTCAGGCCTTCGAAGACGAGGCGACGACTTACCGGGCCGGCCTCGTCTACCGCGTGCGCGACGACGTCTCCCTGTTTGGTCAGTGGTCGGAGAGTTATGAGCCGCAGGCGATCGCCAGCCAGAACCCGCTCACGGGCGGCCCGTTCGAACCGACGGCGGGCGAGAGCTATGAAGGCGGCGTGAAGACCGCGCTGATGGATGGCCGCGTCCAGTCTTCGGCGGCGGTGTACCAGATCGTGCGCAGCAACATCCTCCAGGCCGACCCGCGCGGGGACGTGAACGGCGACGGGGTGCTTGACCAGATCGCTTTCGCCGAAATCACCAGCGAGGGCTTTGAACTGGACGTGACGGCGGACCTCACCCGCAATTGGGTGGGCACGGTCTCCTATGCCTATAATGACACGGTCATTTCTAAGACCAACGGCCGCACCGCGCTGACCAACGCGGTCGGGGACAAGTTTGCGAATGCGCCGGAGCATGAACTGGGGTTCTGGACGCGCTATCAGGTGCCGGCTTGGAACACGGCGTTTGCATTTGGCGGCGACTATATGGATGTGCGCCAGAGCCTCAGCGGCCAGAAGGTGCGCCCTTACCTGATCTTCGACGCCTCGATCATCTACGAGATCGACGACTGGAAGGGCCTCCTGCGGATCGACAACCTGTTGGATGAAACCTATGCCGCCAGCGGCTTCTCGGCGACCACCGGGCATTTTCCGGGTGACCCGCGCGCTGTGGTGCTCGAGATCAGCCGGAAGTGGTGACGGCGGCGCGGCCTGTCCGGCGGCGCAAGTCTGGAACCCGCCTCTGGTGGCGCGTGCACCAGTGGGCGGGGCTTCAGGCCTCGCTGTTCCTGACCTTCGTGTTCCTGACCGGAACGCTGGCGGTGTTTTCGCACGAGATCGACTGGGCGCTTCGCCCGGCCATGTGGGTCGATCCGTCCACGGTCTCGCCGCCCGCGCGCTGGGGCGATGTGGCCGCCGCTGTCGCGGCCCATGATCCGCAGGCGGAGGTGATCAGCCTCAATGCGCCGATACATGCCGCGGCAGCGATTGATGCGCTGATCAAATCCGAAGGCGAGATGCCGCGGCATGTCTATGTCCATCCGGGTACGGCGGAAGTCTTGGGGGAGGGCGATTGGGCCGGCTTGCAGCGTTTCCTGCGCAACACCCACCGGCATCTGATGATCGACGTGAAATACGGTGTGTCGATCGTCTCTGTTGCGGCCATGTTGCTGCTGGTCTCGCTGGTGACGTCGTTCGCTGTCTACAAGCATTGGTGGCGCGGTTTTTTCCGCTGGCCGCGCGGTCGCACGCTGCGGGCGCTGATCGGGGATGTGCACCGGTTCATCGGGCTCTGGTCGATCTGGTTCATCGCGGTCTTCATTGTCACCGGCCTCTGGTATCTCGTCGAAGTCTGGGGCGGCGACGCGCCGATCCCGCCGCGCCCGGAGCCTGCGGTGGCCAGCGTGTTGCCGGCGCCTGCGACGCAAGGCGCGGCGCTGGACCGCGGCCTCGCGCTGACGCAGGCGGCGCTGCCGGGATTTCGCGTCGCCTCGATCCTTGCGCCGGACCCGGACTTTCCGGCTTTTGCCGTGCAGGGCTATACCGGGCGCGCGATGCTCGTTCGCCCGCGCGTCGATGCCGTCTGGATCGATGCGCGAACCGGCAATCTGATTGGCGGAATCGATCCGCGCACGCTCTCCCTCCACCAGCGCATTTCGGAGGCCGCCGATCCGCTGCATTTCGGCACCTTCGGGGGCTATTGGACGAAGACGGTCTGGTTCCTGTTCGGCGCGGCGCTGACGGCGATGGCCGTCACCGGCGTGGTGATCTACGCCTTGCGGATTGCCCGCAGCGAGACCGGCAAGCCGGGCAGGGCGGGCGTCCTGGCCGCTGGCTGGCGCGGCATGGGCCGGGCCCGGTGGATCGCGCTGGCGCTTTGCCTGCTGCCGCTGGTGCTCGCGCCATTCGTGCTGTGAATCTGCGTTCGGGGCGCCGGCGGCCCCCGCACTCAGTTTCCCCGTTGACCGAAGCCCCGCTGGCCCGTAATAGCCCGCTCCTACCCCGTGCCCAGATGGCGGAATTGGTAGACGCACTAGCTTCAGGTGCTAGCGCTGCAAGGCGTGGAGGTTCGAGTCCTCTTCTGGGCACCAAACGACCTGCAAATCTCTGATTTTATTGGCGACTTTGGCGGTCTTGGGCCCCAGGCCGTTTTTGGCGGCGATTGTTTGTCCCCGA
>JAIXVM010000220.1 GCA_027482995.1 Hyphomonadaceae bacterium
CGGTGCGCCTCTACGAACTGCGCCTCCTCGACGCGGCGCTTGCCCGCGCGCAGGGCCATCAGGGCAGGGCAGCCGAGGCGCTGGGGCTCACCTACCACCAGCTGCGGGGCCTGCTGAAGAAGCATGGGTATGCGAAGGCGGAGAAGGCCGCGGGCTGAACTGGAACGCCCCTTGCTTCCTTTGCCGGTTTCCGGGAGAGGGCGGGGATGGGCGTGGTGAACTTTCTCGGGTTGGCGTTTGAGCCGATGGGCACGGGCGAGGCCGTGGCGCGGCTGGGCGCGATCCCGGCGGGCGCGGCGTTTTCCTATGTCGTGACGCCAAATGTCGATCACCGGGTGCGGCTTGAGCGGGAGGCAGAGCTTTGGCCGCTGTACCGGCAGGCCGGGCTGATCCTGAATGACAGCCGGATCCTGGCGCGCCTCGCGCGGTTCGACGGGATCGACCTGCCGGCCTCGCCGGGCGCGGATGTGGTGGCGGGATTGTTTGCCTCGGTGATCCGGCCGGACGAGCCGGTGGTGATCATCGGCGGCGTGGCCGGGGATATCGAGACGCTGAAAGCCAAGTTCGGCCTGACGGACATTCGCTGGCACGAGCCGCCGAACCCGCTGCGGCCGAACAAGGCGGGCATCGCGGCGGCGGCCGCGTTCATCGCGGCGAACCCGGCGCGGTTTCATTTCCTGTGCGTCGGTAGCCCGCAGCAGGAAATGGTGGCGGCCGCGGCGCTGGCGCGCGGAGACGCGGTGGGCACCGCGCTGTGCTGCGGGGCGAGCCTCGAATTCCTCACCGGCCGGGTGGCGCGGGCGCCGGAATGGATCAGCCGCGCGGGCCTCGAATGGGCGTTCCGGCTGGCCTCCCAGCCCCGGCGGCTCGCCCGGCGCTACCTCATCGACGGCCCCGTCATCTTCCGCATCTGGCAACGCAGCCGTCGCACAAAGTCTTGAAGGTTACAGATTTTTGCCACTCCCCGCGTCCTTTCGGAGTCGCGTGCGGGTTTACTTTGGGTCATACTCTGTTGCCGACATGCACAGAGGAGACGCTCATGCAGATTCAGATCACCGGCAAACACATGAACCTCGGCGCTGCGATGCGAGACCGGATCGAAGCCGGGCTCGAAGCGGCCGTCGCGAAGTATTTCACCCGGACCGGTGAGGCGAGCGTGTTCGTCTCGCAGCAGGGGCCGTTCGTGGAAGTCGACTGTAACGTGCACCTGCCGTCCGGAATCGTGCTGCAATCGACCGGGCGCGCCGATGATCCCTATGCCGCGCTGGAAGTCAGCCTCGAGAAAATGGAAAAGCGGGTGCGCCGCTACAAGCGCCGCCTGAAGGACCATCACGCCGCCGCGCCGCTGCCGCTTCCGGCCCAGGTGGCCTCGGAACGGCTGATCCAGGTTTCAGACACGGATGATTCAGAAGATTCGGGTATTGAGGTGGGTGATGCTCCTCTCACAGTTGCGGAGACGAGCGTCCAGATACGTACGATGACCGTTTCGGAGGCAGTGATGCAGCTCGAATTGCAAGATGTCCCGGCATTGATGTTCCGAAATGCTGGCCATGACGGACTGAATATGGTTTACCGCCGCCCGGACGGGCACATTGGGTGGGTTGATCCCGCCAACACGCCGCGCTCCTGAGCGTCACGGAAACGTAGAGTCATGCCAACCGATCTGAGTGCCTTGTTGCAGGGCGGGGTGATCATCCCGCTGCATGAAGCGTCGAGCCGCAAGCAGGCGATCCAGGTTCTCTGCGAAGCCTTGAGCGAGGCAACCGGCATTGGCGCGCGCGAAATCGAGGACGCCGTGATGGAACGCGAGCGGCTCGGCTCCACGGGTGTCGGGGAAGGCGTTGCCATTCCGCACGCGCGCCTTGCGGGTCTCGAGCGCCCGGTGGGCGGTTTCATGCGGCTTCTCAAGGGCGTCGAGTTCGAAGCCATCGACGAGCGCCCTTGCGATCTCCTGTTCATGCTGCTGGCGCCGGATGGCTCCGGCGCCGAGCACCTGCGGGCGCTGGCTCAGGTCAGCCGCGTGTTCCGCCAGCCGCCGGTCCGCGAAGCGCTGCGCAAGGCAAAGACGGTCGAGGACGTGCGTGCGGCGCTCGGCAAGGAATCGGTCCGCAGCTGAACGCCCGCCTCAAGGCCGACATGAAAAGCCCCGCCATCGCTGGCGGGGCTTTTGTTTTGGCGCTGGGCTGCGGAGAGATTATTCCGCCGGCACCGTTTCGGCAAAGCCGCGGTGCCGGAGCAGCGGCTCGATGCCGGGGTCGGCGCCGCGGAAATTGCGGTAGAGTTCGTCCGTCTCGCGCAGGCCGCCGGATTGGTAGACCCATTGCTTGAGCCGTGCGGCGAGTTCCGGATTGAAGATGTCGCCGGTCTGCTTGAAGGCGTCAAAACCGTCCGCATCCAGAATATTGGCCCAGAGATAAGCGTAGTATCCCGCCGAGTAGCCGCCCGAGAATACGTGGCTGAAATAGGCGGTGCGATAGCGCGGCTCGATGATCTCGGGGATGTTGTATTTCTTGAGCACCGCCTGCTCGAATGCGCGGGCGTCGGTGATCTTGGCGGCTTCTTCCGAAGTCAGGCTGTGCCAGCTGAGATCGATCAGCGAGGCCGCGATGAACTCGGTGGTGCCGAAGCCCTGGTTGAAGGTTGCGGCCTTGTTCATCTTGTCGACGAGGTCCTGCGGGATCGGCGCGCCGGTCTTGTAGTGGCGCGCGTAGACCGCCAGAACTTCCGGCTCGCTCGCCCAATGCTCGAGCACTTGCGACGGGAATTCGGAATAGTCCGGGCCGCCATAGGTGCCGGAGAACGAGGCGTAGCGCACATTGGTCAGCAGGCCGTGCAGGCCGTGGCCGAACTCGTGGAACATCGTCTCGACTTCGGAGAAGCTGAGCAGGCTCGGCTCGCCGGCCGGTGGCGGCGTGACGTTCAGGTTGTTGGTGATCAGAGGACGGATCGATTTGCCGCCGACGTTGGACTCTTCGCGGTAAGCGCTCATCCAGGCGCCGCCCTGTTTCGAGGGCCGTGCATAGATGTCGGCGAGGAACAGGCCGAGGAACTCGCCGCTCGCCGTGTCGGTGACTTCCCAGGCTTCGACCTGCGGATTCCAGGCGGTCACGCTGACCGGCTTGAAGCTGACGCCGAACAGCTTGCTGGCGACATCGAACGTGCCTTTGCGCGCGGCGCCGGCCTCGAAGTAGGGCCGCAGCGAGGCTTCATCAAACGCATATTTCTGGGCACGGACTTTCTCGGAATAGAACCAGTAGTCCTCTCCGGAAATCTTGATGTCCTTGCCGGCAAGCGCCTGCATGTCGGCGATCTCTTCGTTCGCGCGCTTCAGGCCGGGCTCCAGAACCTGGGCGAGGAATTCCATCGCAGTCTCGGGCGTCCGGGCCATCCGGTTTTCGATCACGTAATGCGCGTGGCTCTTGTAGCCCATCAGCTCGGCTTTCTTGGCGCGCAGCTGGGCAATCTTGATCGCCAGCGGGCCATTGTCGAACTCGCCGGACGAGGCGCGCAGACGGTAGCCGTCGAAGAGCGCGCGGCGCAGGTCGCGGTCCTCGGCCGAGGACATCACGTCTTCGAACACGGCCCGGTCCACACCGATCAGCCAGCGGTTCTCGCCCGGCACTTTCACGGCGGCTTTCAGGTCGTCCGAAATCCCGGCGAGGCGCGCTTCATCGGTCACTTCATATTTGAACGCCTTCGTGGCGTTGAGGAGGTTCTGGCTGAACTGGGTCGTCAGGGCCGAGACCTGCTCGTTGATCGCGGCCACTTCAACTTTGACTTCTGGCGAGAGTCCGGCGCCGGCGCGCACGAAGCCGCGGTGCGTCAGCTCCAGCAAGCGGGCATCCTGCTCGTCGAGCCCCAGCCGGTCGCTCTTCTCGTAGAGGGCCTGGACCCGGGCGAAGAGTTTCGGGTTGAAAGTGATGGCATCGCGCTCGCGCGTCAGCATCGGATAGATTTCGGTTTCGAGCGCGGTGAGCGCGTCGTTTGTGTCCGTGCTGGTGATGTTGCCGAAGACGTTCATCACCTTGTTGAGCGCGGCGCCCGAGGCTTCGAGCGGCAGGATCGTGTTCTCGAAGGTGGGGGCTTCCGGGTTGTTGGCGATGGCGGCGATTTCGGCGCGCTGGTCGAGCAGCGCCTGCTTGATCGCCGGGAGGTAATGGGATTCCTTGATATCGCCGAAGGGCGGCAGGCCGTAAGGCGTGGTCCATTCCGCGAGGAAGGGATTGCCCTGCAGTTCTTCGGCGGTGACGAGGATTTCGGGCAGGGCCGGGGCGGCTTCGGCGGCGAGCTCAGCGGGGTCAACCGCCTGCGGGCTGGAGCAGCAGCCGCCGACGGACAGGGCAACAGCGGCGGCAGCGCCTTTGAGGGCTTCGGTCATTTTCATCTCGGCTCCTGGGAAGTGTGAGACAGTTTGGTCCGGTCTAACGGCGCGGCGGCCGATTGGCCAGTCTCAGCGCGGCAACTTCGAGACCACCGCGTGGTATTCCTCCAGCGTTTCCTCGAAGATCTGCGCGATGGGCTTCACATCGGTGATCCGGCCGGCCACCTGGCCGGTCAACGCGATACCGGCTTCGAGGTCGCCGCCGAAATACACGGCCTGCGTGCCGGCGAACTCGCCGAAGATGTTGGGGCTGCCGTCTTTTTCGAGGCGGGTGGTGCGCTCGGTGCGCAGGGCGCGCAGGGCAGGGCCGGGGCCGGCCCGGTTCAGGAACACGGTGTCGGTGGAATCGGCGCCGACGATGGCGTCCTTCCAGTTGGCGTGCACCGGGCTTTCGGCGGAGGAGAGGATGCGCGTGCCCATCAGCACGCCTTCGGCGCCGAGGGCGAAGGCGGCGGCCATTGTGCGCCCGTCCATGATGCCGCCAGCGGCGACCACGGGCACCGACACCTTCTCGCAAACCTGCGGGATCAGCACCATCGAGGCGACGTCTTTCGGGTTCTTGAAGCCGCCGCCTTCGCCGCCCTCGACGATCAGCCCGTCCACGCCCGCTTCGATCGCCCGCATGGCGCCGGCGAGGGAGGGGACCACGTGGAACACGGTGAGGCCCGCGTCTTTCAATGTGCTTGTGTACTTCATCGGGTCGCCGGCCGAGGTGGTGACGAACTTGATGCCCTGGTCGATGATGAAGGAGATGATGTTCGGGTCGCGCACGAAGGCCTGGGCGACGTTCACGCCGAACGGCTTGTCCGTCAGCGTCTTCATTTTCTTTATCTCTTCACGGATCGCATCAAGCTCGCCGGAGGAGGTTTCGATGATGCCCATGCCGCCGGCATTCGAGACCGCCGAGGAGAGCTGCGACCGGGCGATCCAGCCCATGGCCGCCTGGATGATCGGCTTTTCGATGCCGAGCATCTCGGTGATACGGGTTTTCACGGGCGCGGCGGGCATGCGAGGTCTCCTGTAACGATCTTGATCTTCCACAAGACGCGTATTCCCCTGCGGGAGGCAAGACCTGCGCGTGATCCGCCCAACCCTGTTCAGAGGCCGCGTAATCGCCTAATTGCTATCTGAGGTCACGATCCGGGGAGAACTGCTCATGTCAAAACACGTTAGCGCCATTCTGGCGGCCAGTCTTTTCGCCGCACTGGCGGCTTGCGCTCCGGACGCCGTGTCCACGCCGGCCGAACCCGCCGCAGAGGCGCCGGCGACTGAGCCCGCGGCTGAAGCGCCTGTGCCTGAGCTTTTGGTGCCGGCCGGCGAACCGCAAGCGCTGGTGGTCGAGGCGACCGAGTATGCCAGTGCCGCGGCGTCTGTCGTGAAGATCGATTTCCTGGAGAACCAGGGCGAAAGCGCGGGCGTCAAACTGTTCGGCACCGCGGGCGGCGATCCGGCTGCAAATGGTCTGTACACCTACATTGCGTTCTATATCGGCCCGGGGGGCGACTGGGTGGTTTTCCCCGTCGGCAACTTCATCGACTATCGTATCCTGTTTGAGGCGCCGGGCCGGGTTGATCTCGAGATCACCGAAACCACCATCGATGAAGCGACGGCAGAAATGGGCAGCCAGACCCGCCGCGTGATCGTCAACTGGACGGACGTCATGGACGAGGCGGCGCCCGAAAGCGTGACGGTCACGCCCGCCCAATAGGGCTGCGCTCTGGCCAGGTCATGCGGGGTCAGTGCCCGCGTGGCACCGGCGTGCCATGCAAGGCAGCGAAGTGGCGTGCGATGGACCTCGCCGAGGGCAGGTAGGCGCGGCCGTTGCTCTCCGAGTAAGTCACGCCGTC
>JAIXVM010000156.1 GCA_027482995.1 Hyphomonadaceae bacterium
AGACGGCGGTGAACACGCCGCGGGGCAAGAACCTCGTTGGCGCCTTCTACCAGCCGCGGCTGGTGATCGCGGACACGGCGCTGCTCGAGACGCTGCCGGAGCGGGAAATGAAGGCCGGATATGCCGAAATCCTCAAATATGGCCTGATCAATGATGCGCCGTTCTTTGACTGGCTGTCCGTCAACGGGCGCAAGGTCCTGGCGCTGGACGCTGATGCGGCGCGCTACGCGGTGGCGCGGTCCTGCGCGGCGAAAGCGGCCATCGTGACCGAAGACGAGACCGAGACGGGCGTGCGCCAGCTGCTCAACCTCGGGCATACGTTTGGCCATGCGCTGGAAGCGGCCAACAGCTATGAGGCCGATCTGCTGCACGGCGAAGCAGTGGCGCTCGGCATGGCGCTCGCGTTCCGATACGGGGCCGGGCTGGGGGTGACGCCGCCGAAGGACGCGGACCGGGTCGCCGATGTGCTCGCGGAGTCCGGATTGCCGTCAAATCTTGAAGGGCGCGACCGGGCACGCTTTACCGGCAAACGGCTCGCCGAACTGATGCAGCAAGACAAGAAAGCGCGAGGCGGACGTGTGCCGCTGATCCTCGCGCGCGGGATCGGCGCGGCCTACATTCATCCGGATGCGGACCTTGCCTCGATCGAAGCCTTCCTGACCCGCGAACTCGCCTAGGCTTGGGGCGCCGGCGCGGTCGCTTTCAACGCGAGCGCGTGCAGTCCGGAATCGAACTCCTTTTGCAACACCAGCATGACGGTGCGCTGGATCTGGACGCGGCTGAGACCGGCAAACGCCTCCGCGACAATTTCGACGTTGTAATGGGTCTCGCCGCCGGGGGCAGCGCCCGCATGGCCTGCATGCTTGGCGCTGTCGTCGATCACGCTCAACGAGGCCGGTGCAAAAGCTTCGGTCAAAATTTCTTCAATGCGTGTCCGCCTGTCACTTGGTTGTGGCATCTTTAAGCGGTGCTCCCTATTATGATGGCCCATGTCCGAAAGCGATCCCTTCCGTTACCGCGTCAAGTTCAAAGATATACGCGTGAACCCTCCGAAGGACGAGGCGTCTCGCGCGCGGGCGAAGCAAACGCGGGTATGTGACGAGCAGGGATGCGACCTTGAAGGCGCGCATCCGGCGCCGCGCTCCGGCGGCAAGGGCCGGCATTTCTTCTGTGAGCAGCACGTCGCGGACTATAACCGGCGGTTCAATTTCTTCGAGGGCATGAGCGAAGCGGAAGCGGCCTCGTTCGTCCGGTCCGAGCGCTATGGCCACAAACGGACCTGGCGGATGGGCGGGGGCCCGATGGGCGGGGCCCGCAGCGCGCAGGCGCACGATCCGCGCCGCTGGTCCGGCCGGGGTTTCTTCGACATGGACGATACGCCGGCGGCCGAAGCCCGCGTGGCGGCTCACCGCTCCAGCCTGCAGGTGCGGGCATTGCGCGAGCTGGACCTTGAGCCGGACGCTGCACCCGCCGACATTCGGGCGCGATATGCCGAGTATATCCGGCGGTTCCACCCCGATTCGAACAAGGGCGACCGCTCGAGCGAGCACAAGCTGCAGCGCGTGGTACGGGCGGGCAAGCTGCTCAAGGCCTCGGGCTTGATGCGGTCCTGACCGCGCCGTGCGCTTCGCCGTCCATGCCGCATGGACATGAGCAAGGCGGGTGTGGTCAAAGGCGCAAGGTTTTGGGATTCGCGGCCTGTGCTCGCGGCCCGGGAATGAGGCATCGCGCATGAGCAAGGGTTTGGTCACGGTTTTTGGCGGCTCCGGCTTCATCGGCCGGTATGCAGCGCGCACGCTGGTCGAGAAGGGCTGGCGGGTCCGGGTGGCTTGCCGCCGCGTGCATACGGCGATTGACGTGCGCCTCGCGGGCCCGCCGGGCTGGGTCGATATCGTGCAGGCCAATATCCGCGACCGGGCCTCGATTGACCGGGCCCTTGAGGGCGCGGACGCGGTGGTGAACCTGGTCGGCATCCTGTTCGAAAGCGGCCAGCAGACCTACGCGAGCTCGCAGGCCGATGGCGCCGCGCTGGTCGCCGAAGCGGCGGCGGCAAAGGGCATCACGCGCTTTGTGCAGGTCTCCGCGATTGGGGCCGACGCCGAGTCGAAGTCACCCTACGGCCGCACCAAGGCGGAGGCCGAAACAGCCGTGCGCAAGGCGGTGCCGAGCGCCGTTATCCTGCGTCCGTCCATCGTGTTAGGCGCCGAGGACCAGTTCTTCAACCGGTTTGCCGCGATGGCGCGGTCTGCGCCCTTCCTGCCGGCCATCGGCGGCGGCAAGACGAAGTTCCAGCCGGTCTATGCCGGCAACGTTGCGAGTGCGATTGCCGCAGCCGTGGACAGCGAAGCGGCACAGGGCAAGACGTATGAACTCGGCGGTCCGGGCGTTTACACGTTCAATGCGCTCTACGACATCATCCTCAAGACGATCGACCTGAAGCGCTTCAAGATCCCCATCCCGTTCTTCGCCGCGCGGCCGATGGGCTATATCGCCGGGGCTGTATGGCGCTACGTGCCGCCGTTCTCGTGGGGCCTCGCCGGCCCGCCGCCGATCACGGGCGCGCAGGTCGAGATGCTGAAGTCCGACAATGTGGTGTCGGCTGGGGCGCTGACGCTCAAGGATCTTGGCGTCACCGACCTCGACTCGGTTGAGGCGATCGTGCCGCGCTATCTCTGGCGCTTCCGCACCTATGGCGAGTTCCACAAGCCGAGCGAAGCCTGATCCAGCCGCGTGGCTGGTTCAGCCCGCAACCAGCGGCAAAGGCATCATCGTCAGCAGGGCGATGCCGAGCAGGATGCGATACGCGACGAAGGGCAGGAAACTCATCCGCCGGACCAGCGCCATCAGGATATAGATGGCCACGAGACCCGACACGAATGAGCCGACGCCAATAAGCAGCGCTTCGAGACCGGTCACCGTGACGGCGCCGGCTTCGCCGCCGAAATAGAACTCGTAGATGGCATAGAGGCCGACGGCTGTGAGCACCGGTGCACCGACGAGCATGCCGAATTTGGCGGCCTCCGGGCGCGTATAGCCGAGCGCGCGGGCCGTGGTCATGGTGATACCGGAGCGCGACGTGCCTGGCAGGACCGCGGCAATTACCTGAACGGCGCCGATCAGAACGGCATGGAGAGGCGGCATGTCGTTGATGGTGCGGGTCTTGGCGCCGTAAATGTCGGCGATGCCGAGGAGGATGCCGAACACGATCAGCGGAATCGCCACGCCGTGGACGGACCGGACCGCATCGTTGACCGAGTCCGGAATGAACAGGCGCGCGATGGCAAGGCCGACGATGGTGAGCGGCAGGGAGGCCAGCAGGTTCATCGCCAGACGCTCGCCGGGCGTCAGTTCCCGCTTGGCGCCGAGCGCGCCGGGAAGCGCGAAGACCCCGAGGATCGCCTCGCCGATCTCCTTCCGGAAATAGATCAGCATCGAGGCCACAGTGCCGAAGTTGGCGACCGCGTTGATCAGCAACTCGTCGCGGCCTTCATAGCCGAAATAGCTCGCTGCCAGCAGGACGTGCGCGGACGAGGAGACCGGCAGCCATTCGGTGATGCCCTGAACGATCGAGATGATGAAAATCTGGAGAAGCGACATGAAGCCTGCGGAGGTGTGAAGGACGGACAAGCCAGCCCTAGCGCAGAATGGTAAACCTTTGGAGCGGGCAGCTGCGACGGCGGCAGAAATTACAATTATCCAAAATGATATGTATTTCCCCTTGGTTGAGTTGGAAATCTGGTTCAGCAGTGTCGAAATCGATATATAAATATCAGAATGATACTTTAAAATGGCAAACTTTCTTGATGGCGGCTTGGCTGCGCCTTAAGAGCAGGGGCTCGCGCGCTCTTACTGGCGCCGCGACGCTTGGAGGAGTGCCGTATGGCCGAGAAGATGCTGCAGTTCACGAAAGTCTCGCGGTCGATGCCGGCCAAGCGCCCGGCAGAGGCGCGCGCCGAGGACTTTCGGGAGATTTATGCAGACTTTTCGGCGGAAGCGGCCAAGGTCCAGGCTGGGCGCTGTTCGCAATGCGGCGTGCCGTTCTGCCAGCAGGGTTGCCCCTTGCAGAACAACATTCCGGACTGGTTGAAACTTGCGGCCGAAGACCGGCTTGAGGAAGCCTGGCGCGTCTCGTCGGCCACCAACAACATGCCAGAGATCTGTGGCCGGATCTGCCCGCAGGACCGGTTGTGCGAAGGGATCTGTACGATCGAACAGTCCGGGCATGGCACCGTGACGATCGGCTCGATCGAGAAACACATCACCGACACGGCCTGGGCGGAAGGCTGGATCCAGCCGATCAAGCCGCCGCGGGAGCGCGCGCAGTCGGCCGGGATCATCGGCGCGGGGCCGGGCGGCCTTGCCGCCGCCGAGCAACTGCGCCGCAAGGGCTATCAGGTGACGGTGTACGATGCCTATGACCGGGGCGGCGGATTGCTCGTCTACGGCATTCCGGGCTTCAAGCTCGAGAAGGATATCGTCGAGCGGCGGATCAAGCATCTTGAGGCTTCCGGCATCCGGTTCCGCTTCAACACGCGCGTGGGCACCGATGTATCGTTGGGCGATCTGCGCGCCGAGCATGACACCGTGCTGATCGCAACGGGCGTCTATGCTGCGAAGGACCTCAAGTGCCCGGGCAGCGGCGCGGACGGCGTGCTGGCGGCACTCGATTACCTGACCGCTTCGAACCGGAAGGGCCTTGGCGATTCCGTACCAGCTTTCGAGTCTGGCGAACTCAATGCCGAAGGCAAGCGCGTGGTCGTGATTGGCGGCGGCGACACGGCGATGGACTGTGTGCGGACGGCTGTGCGCCAGGGCGCCAAGTCGGTCACCTGCCTTTACCGCCGCGACCGGGCGAACATGCCGGGCTCGCAGCGCGAAGTGCAGAATGCGGAAGAGGAGGGCGTCGTGTTCGAATGGCTCGCCAACCCGGAAGCGATCCTCGACACGAAGGCCGGCAAGGTGAAGGCCGTGCGCGCCAGCAAGATGAAGCTCGGCGAACCGGACGCCTCTGGCCGCCAAAGCCCGGTGAAGACCGGCGAGCTGGTCGATATCAAGGCCGACATGGTGATCAAGGCGCTCGGCTTTGACCCGGAAGACCTGCCGATGCTGTTCAATGAGCCGTCCCTGACCGTGAACCGCTGGGGCGCGGTGCGGGTCGACTATGCGACCATGCAGACGAGCCTGCCGGGCGTCTATGCCGCGGGCGATATCGTACGCGGCGCCTCGCTCGTCGTCTGGGCGATCAAGGACGGGCGGGACGCCGCCGAAGCGATGCACAAATCCATGAAAGCGATGACCACCAACAAAGTGGCGGCGGAGTAAGTCAGATGTCGGACTATGTGAAACAGTACGAAGCCAATCGCCAGAAACTGATCGACGGGCATGCCTATAATCCCGAGGACGAGAAGGACGCGTGCGGCGTCGGCCTCGTTGTCTCGCTCGACGGCAAGCCGAAGCGCGAGATCGTCGCGATGGGGATCGCTGCGCTCAAGAACGTCTGGCACCGGGGCGCAGTGGACGCCGATGGCAAGACCGGAGACGGCGCCGGCATCCGGCTGGACGTGCCGCAGGACTTCTTCCGCGAGCATGTGAGCCGCACGGGCCATACCCCGACCGATGACCGCATCTGCGTCGGCCAGATTTTCCTTCCGCGCACGGACTTCAGCGCCCAGGAAGCGGGCCGCACACTGGTGGAGCGCGAAGTGCTGCACTTCGGATTCTATATCTATGGCTGGCGCCAGCCGCCGGTGGACGTCTCGGTCATCGGCCAGAAGGCCAAGGATACACGTCCTGCAATCGAGCAGATCATGTTCCGCGATGCGCGCGGGCGCAGCCCGGAAGAGCTGGAGCGCGCGCTCTATATCTGCCGCCGCAGGATCGAGCGGCGTGCACGTGAGGCGGGCATCCCGTCCTTCTATATCTGCTCGCTCAGCCACAAGTCGCTGATCTACAAGGGCATGTTCCTCGCCGCTGACATCGACAACTTCTATCTCGACCTGCGCGATGAGCGCTTTGTCTCGGCGTTCGCCATCTACCACCAGCGCTATTCCACCAACACGTTCCCGCAATGGGCGCTCGCCCAGCCGTTCCGGCAGATCGCGCATAACGGCGAAATCAACACGCTGCGCGGCAACAAGAACTGGATGAAGAGCCACGAGATCAAGATGGTCTCGGAGACTTATGGCGAGCATGTCGATGACATCAAGCCGGTGATCCCGGATGGCACGTCCGACTCGGGCGCGCTCGACGCGGTGTGGGAACTGCTTTGCAAATCCGGCCGGCCTGCGCCCATGGCGAAGGCGATGCTGATCCCCGAAGCCTGGTCGAAGCGCGAGTCGGTGATGCCGATGGCGCACCGGGCGCTCTATGATTACTGCAACTCGGTGATGGAGCCATGGGACGGCCCGGCCGGTATCGCGGCCTATGACGGGCGTTGGGCGGTGGCGGGTCTTGATCGCAATGGCTTGCGGCCGCTGCGGTATGCTCTGACGACG